>CAYYWK010000072.1:0-9127 GCA_964475345.1 uncultured Desulfobulbus sp. | reverse complement strand
GGCCGGCAGGGCCTGCCAGCCGGCGTAGCGCATCAGCAGGCCGACCATCCCTCCCCGCAGCAGCATCGCCAGCAGGATGACGCACCAGAAGCCGGCGGCCCGCAACAAGGTAAGGCGAAACCGGGGGGCTCCCCTGAAGACGTGGACAATCGCCAGTCCGGCGAAAACCGTGGCGGATGCGGCAAGATAGCTGATCACATGGGCAGAGGCCAGCGGCTTGCCCTGTCCCATCAGAAAATGGACCATCACCGCATCGACCGCCACGCCCAGCAGCAGGGCCAGGGCGATCCACGGCCCCTCCCCCGGCGCCGGCAGGAAACGGGCTCCGACAAAGAGCAGCAGCTGCCGAAGGTAGTCGCCGACGACGGCGGCATTCATCTTCGAGGTGCCCTTGTAGCGATCATGAAAGACGATCGGGATTTCGGTGACCCGCAGGTCGACCTCGGCGGTGGCCAGCAGTTCCAGGCCGATCTTGAAGCCGCAGACCTGGCGCTCAAGAGAGGCCAGCCGGTGGCGCTTGACGGCGAAGAGACCGGCCATCGGGTCCCTGGCATCGGTGAAGAACCGTGCCGGCAGCGTCGCCAGTTTCGATGAGATTTTTCGGGACAGCGGCCATTCCGGAGTAGCGCCGCCTTCGACGTAGCGGCTGCCGATGACCATGTCGTGGCTGCCGGCAAAGAGCGGCGCGAGCAGGTAAGGGATGGCCTCGGGAGGGTGGCTGAGGTCGGCATCCATCACCAGCGCGAATTCGCCGGCGGCTGCCCTAGCGCCGGCGATTACCGCCCCGGCCAGGCCGTCGTCGCGCTCCCGCCGCACCAGCACCACCGGGTGGCTGGCCTGCCAGGGGAGTATCTCCTCGCAGGTGCCGTCCTTGGATGCATCGTCGACGAAGACCACCTCGAGGTCGAGACCATGCGCATCCCGCACCGCGAAGATCCTCTGCAGCAGCGGGTCGATATTGCCGGCCTCATTGAGGGTGGGGACGATGACGGAGACGTTGGGCATGCCGAACCTGAATTTTTCGCACTCATCGGCCGCCGGACGGGGCGACCCGCAACAAAGAGCAAGGAGTATACAGGAATCCCCCACACTTTCCCACACCTATCGGCGCGCCGGGCATTGATTGGCACGGGCCTTCTTCCTCCTGATGAATTCCTCATCCGCTGAAAATATTTTCTTGACGTACAACCTCCCGTATTGTACTTACTGACTGGTCAGTCAGCATACCTTTCAAGATGAGACGGTTCAATGCCCAAGCAATCGAAAAAAAGCACGATCCTCGCCCTGGCGACCACCCTTTTCGCCAGCAAGGGCTTCACCAACACCTCGATGACCGAGGTCGCTTCCATGGCCGATATCGCCGGGGCGACCATCTTCTATCATTTCAAGACCAAGGAAGACCTGTTCGTTTCCGTCCTGGAAAGTGTCAAGACCGGCATCGTTCAGGAATTTTCCTTGTATTTCCAGGAAGAAAAATTCGAAACGGGCCTCGAAATGCTGCTCGGCGCCGTCGCCTACCATCTCCATCTCGCCAGCGAGCACCGGGAGTGGTTCCTCCTCCTCAGGCGGCACTACGCGTACGAACTGGCAGCGGTCAACCCGGTCTGCCGCCGGTACCTGGAGGACATCTACACCTGCCTCGTCGATATCTTCGAAAAGGCCCTCTACCTTGGCCAGCAGGATTCCTCGATCATCGCCACGCTGTCGGCGAAGAAGACCGCCCTGATCATCCTGGCGATGGTCGACGGCATCATCCAGCTGGAAAGCAACAATCTCTACAACGCAGGAGCTCTCTATGGCGAGCTGATCACGGCTTGCCGGAGAATGGTTGATAACAGAATTTAGAAAAGGTGGAATGCATGTTGACCAAAATTTTTCCGTTCCTCAGTTGGTTGAAGGGATACAACGCCGGCAGCTTCCGGGCCGATTTCATCTCCGGCCTGACCGTCGCCCTGGTGCTCATCCCGCAATCGATGGCCTATGCCCAGCTGGCCGGCATGCCGTCCTACTACGGACTCTACGCGGCCTTTCTGCCGCCGATGATCGCCGCCATGTTCGGCTCCAGCCGCCAACTGGCGACGGGCCCGGTGGCGGTGGTCTCGCTGATGACCGCCGCCTCGCTGGCGCCCCTTGCCACCGCCGGCAGTGAGGGCTATATCGCCTACGCTCTCCTGCTGTCGCTGATCGTCGGCGTCTTCCAGTTCCTGCTCGGTGTGCTGCGCCTGGGCCTGGTGGTCAACTTCCTCTCCCATCCGGTTGTCAATGGCTTCACCAATGCCGGCGCAATCATCATCGCCACATCCCAGCTCGAGAAGATGTTCGGCGTCTATGTCGACGGCCGCGAGCATCACTACGAGACCATCATCGAGGTCTGCAAGAGCGCCGTCCACTACACCCACTGGCCGACCCTGCTCATTGGCGCCTTCGCCTTCGCCATCATGTTCGGCCTGAAAAAGGTCGCTCCGAAGATCCCCAACGTGCTGGTGGCGGTGGCTGTAACCACCCTGATTTCCTGGGGCATCGGCTTCAAGCATGACGTCAAGGTAGATATCGCGGCCATCCAGTCCGCACCGGCCAAAGAACTGGTCGCGAAGTTCAACGAGGCAATCAACGCCAAACCGGCCCTCGAAAAGCAACAGACAGAGGTCAGCCTCCAACTCGACGAGGCGAAAAAGGCCCACGACAAGATGGCCATCCTCAACGCCGGGCACGAAGTCAGCCGCATCCAGCTGGAAATCAAGGAGGTCAGCGAGGAAGCCGCCGTCTATCGCAAGGAGATCCGCGACTTCCTGTTCAGAGGCGTCGAGCAGGAGGGTGGAAAACTGCACTTCTACGCCGCAGGCGAGTTGCCGGAAGGTACCACGGACGACGGCCGCACCTGGCGGATCAAGGTCGGCAACAAGGCCCTCAAAACCGAGGAACTGACGATGATGGGCGGCGGTGCGGTTGTCGGCGAGATCCCGAAGGGCCTGCCCTCAATCTCGATGCCGCCGCTTGATTTCCGCGCCATGTCGCATCTGCTGGCCAGCGCCGTCATCATCTCGCTGCTGGGCTTCATGGAGGCCATTTCCATCGCCAAGGCGATGGCCGCCAAGACCGGCCAGCGGCTCGACCCGAACCAGGAGCTGATCGGCCAGGGCCTTGCCAACATCCTCGGTTCGATGAGCAACGCCTACCCGGTATCGGGTTCCTTCTCCCGCTCGGCGGTCAACCTCCAGTCCGGCGCGGTCACCGGCCTCTCCAGCCTCTTCACCAGCACCACCGTCGCCATCGTCCTGCTGTTTTTCACCCCGCTGCTCTACCACCTGCCCCAGTCGGTGCTGGCGGCGGTCATCATGATGGCGGTCATCGGCCTGATCAACGCCTCCGGCTTCATCCACGCCTGGAAGGCGAAGAAATACGACGGCATCATCTCCATCATCTCCTTCCTGATGACCCTGGCCTTCGCCCCCCATCTCGACAAGGGCATCATGATCGGCGTCGGCCTGTCGCTTGCCGTCTTTCTCTACAAGAGCATGCGGCCCAACGTCTCCATGCTGTCGCGCGCCGAAGACGAATCGCTACAGGACTCGATGGCCCACGGCCTGCGCGAGTGCCAGTATATCGACATGATCCGCTTCGAGGGGCCGCTGTTCTTCGCCAACGCCAGCTACCTCGAAGACCAGATCACCGCCCGAATGGAGAACAAGAAGGATCTCAAACACATCGTCATCGTCGCCAACGGCATGAATGACATTGATGCCTCGGGCGAGGAAGTGCTATCATTGGTTGTGGCGAATGTCAGGAGCGCCGGGATGGATATTTCGTTCTGCGGCGTCAACGACACCGTCATGGAAGTCCTGGAAAGGACCCACCTGATCGAAAAAATCGGCCGGGATCACATCTATTCGACGATGGAGAAGGCCATCTGCGCTGTCCACGAATCCGCCCACAAGAAATCCGAGGAAGGCCAGTGCCCGCTCACCAATGTCTGCTACATTTCCTGATATTTCATCTACCAAGGAGATTTTATGTCTGTCATAACCCTCGTCGGAGCGGCCTTCAGCAACAAATCCGCCGTCAGCAAGGAAGTATCGGCCACCTCCGGCTACACCACCGTCGACATCAATGAAATCATCGCCAGCGCCGCCAGGACATCCGGGATGGGCGAAAGCAAGATCCTGGCCGCATTCTCCGCCAAGACCTCGGTGTTCAACCGCTTCACCCATGAGAAGGAGCGCTCGGTGGCCCACCTGCGACTGGCCCTGGCAGAGATCCTGAAACAGGACAGGCTGCTGATCGGCGGACCGGTCAGCTTCCTGATCCCCGACAAGATCACCCATGTGCTGCGGGTCTGCCTGGTCGGCGATCTCAAATACCGGCTGAACGAGGCAATGCAGCGGGAAGGGCTGTCCGAGAAAGCGGCCCTGCAGAAAGTCAGGCAGCAGGACGAGGACCTCGCCGCCCTGCTGAAGATGCTCGACAGGGGCGACGACCCCTGGGCCTCCACTCTCTACGACATCGTCATCCCGATGGACAAGACCTCGGTGGCCGAGGCCGCTGCCCTGATCGTCGAGAAGGCCGGCAGCGACGTGGTGGCCAAGACCGACCACTCCCAGGCGATACTCGACGACTTCCTGCTGGCCGCCCAGGTCGAAGTCAAGCTGGCTCAGGAAGGGCACAACGTCGGGGTCGACGCCCGCAGGGGCGCGGTGACGCTGACCATCAACAAGAACGTGCTGATGCTCTCCCGCCTCGAGGAGGAGCTGAAATCGATCGTCGAGAAGGTTCCGGGCGTCGCCTCGGTCGTCACCAGGATCGGCGAGAATTTCTATCAGCCCGACATCTATCGCAAGTACGACTTCGAGGTCCCCTCCAAGGTGCTGCTGGTCGACGACGAGCGGGATTTCGTTCAGACCCTGTCCGAGCGCCTGATCATGCGCGACATGGGCTCGGCGGTGGCCTACGACGGTGAGTCGGCCCTGAGCATGATCCAGGAGGAGGAGCCGGAGGTGATGATCCTCGACCTGAAGATGCCGGGCATCGACGGCATCGAGGTCCTGCGCCAGGTCAAGGCCACCAATCCCGACATCGAGGTCATTGTCCTGACTGGTCACGGCACAGAAAAGGACAAGGATGTCTGTATGGAACTGGGGGCATTCGCCTTCCTCCAGAAGCCGGTCGACATCCAGCTGCTCAGCCAGACCCTGATCAAGGCCAACGAGAAGGTTCAGGGCAAGAAGCTCAGCAGATAACCGACGATCCTGCGGTCCGGGTGCCGGCAATTCGCCGGCACCGCCAGGCGACCAATTAACCGACAGGAAGGACCATGTCCGCTTTCGACCGGATCAAACCCGACTTCCTTCGCAGCAAGAACATCACCACCGGCCCGTTCCGGCAGATGTTCAACTACAGCCGCATCTGGCACTGGGCGATGCTGCTCACCGCCGCCGTCGCCCTGCTGCCGTTGGCCCTGATCACCTTTCTCGATTACCAGGTAACCCGCAAGTCCATCGAATCGGAGTACCAGCTGCGAACCCTGCGGGTCGGCTCGAACGCCCGCCGGACCATCTCGTATTTTCTCAGCGAGCGCCTGTCGGCCTTGACCTTCATCGTTCGCGACAAGACCTTCGAAGAACTGAACGACCATGACGAACTGGCCCGGCTGCTGGAAAACCTGAGGGGGAGCTTCGGCGGCTTCGTCGACCTCGGCGTCATCAACAACGAAGGGGTGCAGACCGCCTACGTCGGCCCCTACGCCCTGGAGGGCAGGGATTACAGCGATCAGCAGTGGTGCCGGGAGGTCCGCGAAAAGGGCTTCTTCATCAGCGAGGTCTTCCTGGGCTTCCGCAAGGTTCCGCACATGGTCATCTCGGTGCGCTGCACCCGGCCAGAAGACAGCTCCTGCTACATCCTGCGGACAGCCATCGACACCGTCCGCTTCAACGAGATTCTCACCGCCCTTGAACTGAGCGGCCGCGGCGACGCCTTCCTGATCAACCACGATGGCGTCATCCAGACGCCCACCCGCTATCACAAGGCGATATTCGAAAAGATCCCCTACGCGGTCCCCGCCTACTCCGACCACACCGAAATCCGCGAAGACCTGAGCCCCGAGGGCGAGCCGGTACTCATCTGTTCGGCCTACATCCCCGATTCGCCGTATATCCTGATGATCGTCAAGCAGAAGAGGGACATGATGCAGATCTGGGATCAGAGCCGCATCAAGCTCATAACCTTCCTGGCGATCAGCACCGTGGTGATCCTGGTGGCGATCTTCGCCGTCTCCACCTACCTGGTCAACAACATGTACCTCGCCGACGAGCGCCGGCTGATGACCCTGCACGAGATGGAGTACTCCAACAAGCTCGCCTCGATCGGCCGACTGGCCGCCGGCGTCGCCCACGAGATCAACAACCCGCTGGCGATCATCAACGAGAAGGCCGGCCTGATCAAGGACCTTTTCACCTACACCGACACCTACTCCGCCGACAAGCGGATCGTCGGCCTGATCGACTCGGTGCTGTCCTCGGTTGAGCGCTGCGGGACCATCACCAAACGCCTGCTCGGTTTCGCCCGCCATATGGAAGGCACCCTGGAGTCGCTCAGCATCGTCAAGATCATCAACGAGGTTCTTGGCTTCCTGCATAAGGAGGCTGAATACCGCAACATCGAGGTGAACGTCAACGTCGCCGACGACATCCCCGATTTCACCACCGACCGCGGCAAGCTGCAGCAGATCCTGCTCAACATCATCAACAACGCCTTCGCGGCGATGGCCATCGGCGGCAGCCTGCGGATCGACGCCCGGCGGGACAACCCAGAACAGATCTCGATCAGCATCGCCGACAACGGCTGCGGTATGACCGAGGAAGAGCTGGGCAAGATCTACGAGCCCTTCTACTCCACCAAGACCAAGACCGGCGGCACCGGCCTCGGCCTGTCGATCACCTACGGCCTGGTCCAGGATCTCGGCGGCCGGATCAAAGTCGCCAGCACCAAGGGCAAAGGGACGACCTTCACCATCATTCTGCCCCTGCAACCTCCAACCCCATCGGAAAAATGACCATGCGCATCCTCCTTGTCGACGACGAAAGCGAATTTGTCGCCACCCTAGCCGAACGAATGTCCTTCCGCAACATGGAGGTCGATTACGCCACCACCGGAGCGGAGGCCCTCAAGCTGATCGGCACCTGCAGCTACGACCTGGCCGTCCTCGACATGAAGATGCCGGGCACCAGCGGACTGGAGCTGCAGGCCATGTTCAAGGAACGATGCCCGGCGATGAAGTTCATCTTCCTGACCGGCCACGGTTCGGAATCCGACTACCTCAGCGGCTCGTCCGAGGCCAGCAGCTACCTGGTGAAACCGGTCAATATCGACATCCTGATCTCCCGGATCAGGGAAGCCCTGGAAAAGAGGTGAATGCATGACCGCCCAGTATGACAGCATCGGTGGTTCCGGATTGCAGTTTTTCGGCAAGGTCTCGGCCTCGATCTCCCACGAACTCAAGAACGTGCTGGCGATCATCAACGAGAACGCCGGCCTGCTGGAGGACCTGAGCTTCGCCGCCCGCCGCGGCTCAGCCATCGATCCCGACAGGCTCGAGAGAACCGTGCATAATTTCAGCAAACAGATCCGCCGGGCCGACGAGATCCTCAGGAACATGAACCGGTTCGCCCACAGCGTCGACCAGTTCGAGGCCCAGGTCGATCTCGGCGAACTGGCAGGACTGGTGGCGCAGTTGGCCGGCAGGAAGGCGGCGATGGCGAAAATCCTGATCGAGACCACGTCGCCGGATGCGCCGGTTGTCCTGGCCACCAACCCCTTCCTGCTCGAAAACCTGCTCTGGCTCTGCCTCGAATTCGCGATCGCCAACTCGGCCTCCGGAACGAAGGTCCACCTGACCCCGGAAAAGACCGGCGGCGCAGCCGTCCTCCATATCGACGGCATCGACGGGTTGGCAGAGGCCTATCCCGCCGCCATGCCGGCAGGTCATGCCGAGATCCTGGCCGCCCTCGGTGCGACACTGACCCCGGACATGGCCGTCAGGCGACTGACCATCACCATCGGCCAGCCCTGACCATCGCCCTGGCCCCAAAGCACACACACCACAACACGGAGGAACCTATGACCGAGAAGATACTGCTGATCGACGACGAAGTTGACTTCCTGTCGGCGATGGCCGAACGGATGGAAGCGAGGGAGATGCAGGTGTCGACGGCCGCGTCGGCAAAGGAGGGTCTGGAGAAGGCGATGGCCGGTTCCTTCGATGCGGTCATTCTCGACCTGCAAATGCCGGAAATGAATGGCATCGAGACGCTGAAGCGGCTCAAGGAGAAGAACCCCGACCTCGAGGTGATCCTGCTCACCGGCCACGCGACGATCAAGGACGGCATCGAGGCGATGAAGCTCGGCGCCCTCGATCTCCTCGAAAAGCCGGCCGACATCAATGCGCTGACCGAGAAGATCAAGTCCGCCCAGGCCAAGAAAATGCTGATCGTCGAGAAGAAGAACGAGGAGATGATCAAAAAGATCATGGCCACCAGGGGCTGGTAGCGGCCCGCCCCGCCCTCGCTCCCCGGCGGCCCCGGTTCAGGCCGAGTCCAGAATCCTGCGGACGGTCCGCAGCAGTTCAGCGGGGGAAAACGGCTTGAACAGCATCTCCATCGGCAGGTCCTGAAATTCGGGGCGCCGGATGTTTTCCGGAGCGTAACCGCTGACGAATATGCCGCGCATGTCACCCCGTATCGCCCGAATCGCATCGGCGGCCTGCTTGCCATCCATGTTGGGCATCACCAGGTCGAAGACCAGCATGTCGACGTCGTCGCGGTGTTCCTTAAAGCGCCGCAGCGCATCCTCCCCGTCAACCGCCTCTATCACCGCGTAGCCGTTTCTCCTGAGGATGGTGGTGATCAGGTGTCGCACCGCCATTTCGTCCTCGGCGACCAGGATGGTCTCGCTGCCGCCCGCCGGCCTGCCCTGCTCGCGCAGGAGCTGCGGCTTTCGCTGTTCGGCCTCGGAGAGCGGCAGGAAGACCCTGAAGACGCATCCCCTGCCGGGTTTGCTGGCGACATCGACGAAACCCTGGTGGTTCATGACGATGCCGTAGACGACGGCCAGCCCGAGCCCCGTTCCCTTGCCGACC
>CAYYWK010000071.1:0-9158 GCA_964475345.1 uncultured Desulfobulbus sp. | reverse complement strand
AGCAGCTCCATCCGGTTGTTGGTGGTCAGAGCATAGCCCCCGCTGTATTCCTGCTCGCCGGTGCCGTCCTCAATCACTACCCCGTAGCCGCCCGGGCCGGGGTTGTTGATGCAGCCGCCGTCGGTGAAGACGATGACGGCGTCGCCATCGGGAAGCGGCTGCCCATTACCCTCCGTCGCCGTCTTTGCAGCCGGTTTCTCCTTCTTCCGGTACACCGGCTCGGCAAGCCAGGCCTCGGCCTCAGCCCGGGACGCAAAGCCCTTGAACCTGGCCCCGGCAAAGCCCTTCACCTGCCGCTCGGCGGCCGCCCATTCGCTGTATATGCCCGGTACACGGCCGCTGGCCACCGCATAGTATTTCCTGCCCATGCCCCTCTCCTACCTTTCCTCCCGGTTTTCTGTCGCAGCAGCCTGGCTGGCGACGAAACCGGTTACCTGATTGCCCTTCTCGTTGAATTCCAGGGTGTCAAAGCACAGCATGTTGGCCATCGCAATGCCCCGCCCATGGTTGTCGGTGGCCCTGGAGGGATCGACCTCCAGGTATTTCCGCCATTCGAACCCATTCCCTTCGTCGCTGATTTGAATTGAACACCCGTCCTCCCTGCGTTCGAAGACCACATCGACCTTGCGGTCGCTGTACAGCGGGTCCTTCAGCCTGCTCGCAATCTCCTGGCGCCAGGCTTTCCCCTGCATCAACCTGCCCTTGGCCTCGTAATCGATCCCAAGGTTGCCGTGCTCGACAGCGTTGATCAGCAGTTCCGAGATGCCGGCCAGGGCGAAATCGGGCTTTGGAAAGAAGTTGGCGAGGAAGGTGGCCAGGCTCTCTCCCTCCTCGATGGTCTGAAAAGTACAGCGAAGGGTCCGGACAAGACCAAAACCGACCGTCCACTGATTCATCTCTCTGCGCAGCTGCCTGAAGAGCCTGACCTGCCTGGCTGCGGCCCCGACCACCGACAGCAGGGTTTCGCCATTCAATGGCTTGGTCAGATAGTAGAAGACTCCGGCCCTGATGCCTTCGCTGATCTCTTCCGGACGATCGGCAGCTGTCTGCATGATCACCGGGATGTTGCACAGCCGCTCATCGGCCTTCATCGCGGCACAGACCGCCAGCCCGTCCATTTCCGGCATCATCCGGTCGATCAGGACGATGTCGATCGCCCCCGCTCTGGAGCGGAGCATGTCCAGGGCCTCCCTGCCGTTGACCGCCGTGCTGATTTCATAGTCGTCGTTTTGAGACAGCAGGCTTTCGAGCAGCAACAGGGAGGGCGGACTGTCGTCGACAGCCAGTATCCGGGTGCGTTCCCTGCCAATCCTTATCGTTTTCATCAATCCCCCCTGTTCTCTCTGCCGCCCGCAACGACCTATCGCCCCAGGCCGGCAATGCCGCCTGCCGACGCCAGCCGCTGGGTCAGCCGGGCAAGACCGAAGCAGTTCCATCACCCAACAAAAAAGCTGCATGCCCTTTCGGACCTGCAGCTTTTCATTTTTCCCCGCATACTGCAGGGAATCAGCAACCCTTGATACCTCAACCGCCAATCTTCTTTGCCCCGTTCTTGTCGGTCTCGGGAACGCCTTCCTTGGTCAGCGCCCCGGCGATGGCATCACGGGAAATCTTGATCTCTATGCCCTTTGCAACCTCCAGGGTGACAACCTTGTCCGTCAAGCCGGTGATCTCGCCATGGATGCCGCCCTTGGTGACAATCTTGTAGCCCTTCTTCAGATCGTTGAGAAAGTTCTGATGCAGTTTGGCCTGTTTCTGCTGTGGCCTGATCAACAGAAAATAGAAGACGACGAAGATCAGAATGAGCGGGATGAACTGGCCGAATGCCCCCATCGCCCCACCTGCGGCTGCCCCGGTTGCGGGGTCCGCCGCGAAAGCAATTCCTGTCATGTTTTTTCCTCCGGTACGTGGAATGTGGTGCGGTCGGGTTTCATAATAACCTCGCCGCAATGAACCTTGAATCAGCGATAATCGTGGTCAAAATAATCACTCATCAGCCAGCCTGCTATAAAAATCTTTTCTGAACTGCCCATAGCGGTCCGCCTCGATGGCCTTGCGAATATCCGCCATCAGGCTGACGTAGTAGTGCAGGTTGTGGATGGTGTTGAGGTGGTAGCTGAGAATCTCGCGGCTGACAAACAGGTGCCGGAGATAGGCCCGCGAGTATTTTCTGCAGGTGTAGCAGCTGCAGGTGGCATCGAGCGGCTCCTGGTCGTCGCGGTACCGTGAATTCTTGATCACCACCTTGCCGCGGGAGGTGAACAGGGTACCGTTGCGAGCGTTGCGGGTCGGCATCACGCAGTCGAACATGTCGATGCCACGCCACACCCCTTCCACCAGATCGGCCGGAGTTCCGACCCCCATCAGGTAAACCGGATACTCAATCGGCAGGCAGGGGACGGTCGCCTCGGTCATTTCGTGCATCAGGGTCTTCGACTCCCCCACCGAGAGACCGCCAATGGCGTAGCCGTCAAAGCCGATGTCGATCAGGGCCGCCGCCGCCGACTGCCGCATATCGGCGTACATCCCGCCCTGAACGATGCCGAACAGCAGCTGCTCCTGTTTAACGTGGGCCTCACGGCAGCGCCTGGCCCAGCGGGTGGTCAGGTCGGTGGCGGCCTGCGCCTCGCGCCGGTCGGCGGGGTAGGGAATGCAGGTGTCCAGGCACATCATGATGTCCGAACCGAGGCTCTGCTGCACCTCCACCGCCCCCTCCGGGCTGAGAAACAGTCGTGACCCATCCAGATGCGACCGGAAGGCCGCCCCTTCCTCAGTGATGGTCGCCAGGTCCTTGAGGCTGAAAATCTGAAATCCGCCGCTGTCAGTGAGAATAGACCCGGGCCAGTTCATGAAGTGATGGAGTCCGCCGAAGCGCTCGATCAGTTCGTGTCCCGGCCGGATGAACAGGTGGTAGGTATTGCCAAGGATGATCTGCGCCTGCATCTCGAGAAGGTTCTCCGGAGTGACCGCCTTGACCGTCGCCTGGGTGCCGACCGGCATGAAAACCGGCGTCTTGAAGGTACCATGCCTGGTCGTGACCTCGCCGCATCGTGCCGCGCACTCGCTCGACCGGCAATGGAGAGTGAAAGGTGTCATGGGCATCCTGTTCCATTGTTGGATTCGTACGGTCGTCACCTGCGACAAACCGCCCGCTGCCATTCGCTGGGTAAACCCGGCGGCTGAACCGCTGCCAACCGCCGGCTGCCGATCATACCGGAGCTGCTTCGGCCCGTAAACAGGTTTTCTGCCATAATCCGCCCGTGCCGCTTCAAGAGCAACAAGCAGCCAACGACAATCGTTGACTTTTTTTTGCTTTTCGCCCTTCTTTCGAGCATACTGGTGGAGAGTGATTCGGCCGAACATTTCCTCTCAGAGCATGTGGCTATGAAGACTGTCATCCTGATCGAAAACGATACTGTCCAGTTGGAAACCCTCGTCTCCATCCTCAGGAAGTGGCCAAAGGAGGTCAGCATCCTGAGCGCCAGGGAGGAAGAGACAGCCATCGCCACCATTTCCTCCCAACAGGTCGACCTGATCATCTGCAGCCTGCCTTCGGCCAACCGGGAGAAGCTCGAAGGACTTTCCCGTCTCACTGCCGCATTCCCCTACATTCCCTGCATCGCCATTGCCGACGGCAGTCTGGACTGCTGCAGCAAGGCGGTGAAAACCGGGGCCAGCCGCTGTCTCGACAGACCTCTCGACAGTGAAAAACTGCTCAAGACTGCCTCCGAATTGTTGGAAATGAGCTCAAGCGGCACGGTCAAGGGGATACCCATCTACAGTTTCCTGCAGATGCTGGAATCGGAAAGGAAAACCTGCACCCTGCTGATCCACAGCAGGCTGGAAAAGGGCATCCTCTACATCCGCGACGGGGAGGTTATCGGGGCGAGAACGCCGAGGTTGCGGCACATCGACGCGGCCCATGCCATCCTGACCTGGGAAGAGGCCGTCATAGAGATCAAGTACCTCAACGACAGGCAGCCGAGGGAAATCGACAAACCGCTGATCACCCTTATCATGGAGGCCTTCCAGAGCAAGGACGAAGGCACTCTTCCAGGCGGAACAAGCGATTCCGCAGCCCCGGCCGGCGAAGAAGGGAGAATTGCGGAAGAGCAGCAGGCCGAGCCTGATCAACCGCAGCTCAGTCACGTCTCCATTGTCGGCACCCGTATCGCCCTCGACATCGGCTCGCGGGTCAAACTCGAGATCAAAGGCATCACCAGCGACATGGTCAGCATTGTCGTCGGCATGCTGCAGGACAGGCTGTTCATCGTCACCACCCCGACGCCCCACGAGGCGGTCCACGAGGCGGTGGAGAGCAGCCGCCGCATCGTCGTCAGGTATATTCACGCCGGCAAGGTCTGCATGTTCAAAACCCAGGTCCTGCGGGCGGTCGAGGAGCCCTGCCATCTGCTGTTCCTGGACTACCCGCAGGTGATTCATTACCATGAACTGCGCAAGACCAAACGCCTGACCATCTTCATCCCTTGCACCATCGGGCTCCGCGATGGCAACATCCTGTATGGGGTTTTGGTAGACCTCAGCAACGGCGGCACGCTCTGCGTGATCAAGCTCAAGGAGGGAGCGTCGTCACCGCGCATCGACGTCGGCGACGAGGTACAGCTGCGCTGTCTGCTGCCCGGGCTGAAGGAAGAACAGGAGATGACCGGTATCACTCGTAATGTCAAGAAGAGCACGCAGGAATTGCGCATCGGCATCGAGTTCCATCGTCTCCAGTCCCACCTCCGGGAAACAATTGCCCGGTATCTCTCCTCCATCGAACAGCTGTCCAGCTGAACCTGACCGAACCTAATTTGCCGACCACATCCTTCGGATGTCATCCTCCTGCGCGCGGATGCTGTCGAGCAGCACAAACTGGGCTGTCGCCCGCTGCAGGTTCTCACCAGGGCGGCGAACCCTGAAATACCGGTCACCCAGAAGATGGTCAGTGAAGAAGCGCAAAGCAAGCTCAAAGGTGATGAGCAGCACGGCATCGTAGACCAACAGGCGGTCGCCTGCCGGAAACGCGCCACCCATTTCTGTCATGTAGCCGTCCTGAAACGCCCGGCAGCAGTCAAGATCAAAAGCGACCGCCACGGCCTCACCGCGTTCTCCACCGCGGTTGCAGCATGAACGCAGGCAGTCGCCGATATCGTGATGCAACAGGCCCGGAGCGACGGTGTCGAGGTCGATCAGACTGACGACCCCGCCTGTGCTGTCGAAGAGAAAATTGTCCACCTTGGGATCGCCGTGAACTATTCTCAGCCGCAATCTGCTCTCGCCGCAGAGGCGCTGAAAGAGAGACGCAGACGGGCGTATCTCCTCCACCGCCGCCTGGCAGCGGCTCTCAGCCGGTGACCATTGCCGGCCCAGCGCCCCCGCCACCCTGTCGTACTCCGCCAGGTAGCGCGGCAGGACATGGAACCCGGGCAGGGGTATCTCGTAGCCGCCGCTCCCGATATTTGCAGTCAGCCGATGGAACCAGCCGAGACAGCGACCGATTGCCCTCACCCGCTCCCTGTCCCGGACACAGCTCTCGGCCCTGCCATCGATGAACGTCTGGGCGCGCCAGATCCCGCCGTCGCGGTCCTCCCAGCAGAGCTGGCCGTCGCGGGTCCGGACCGGTTCCGGGACGAGATACCTCCCCCCTTCCGCACTGCACCTTCGTGACAGGTGGTCGGTAATCCTGACAAAATTGCGGATAACCGCATGAGGATCGGGAAAAACTCCCCGGTTGATGCGCTGCAGGACGATCGGCCGGCTGCCGGCCTCCACCACGAAGGTGGCATTGATGTTGCCGTCTCCCAACTCCCTGATTGCCAGCGGCTGGTCGACGAACCGGCTGGCCACCTCCTGCAGAGGATCACCGGAGCCGGGATCCCGCTGCCGAGCAGCCGCTGCATTCGTGGTTTTTACGGGCTTCATACCCTGCCGGGCAAGCCGCCGGTGAAGGTAACCCGGCCGTAGCGGGCCACCCCCAGCAGGGCGACGCTCCTGCGGGTGATCAGGCGCACCGGGAAGGACGCCATCAGCTGTTCCATCTTGCCCTTGCGCCTGAAATTATCAAGGAAGCCGGTGAAGGGTAGGCGACCGATCAGACGCGGGACGATGCCGCCGCCGACGTACACCCCGCCCTTGGCATAGAGTTTCAAGGCCAGATTGCCGGCCTCGCTGCCGAGAATTGCCAGGAACAACTCGACAGTGCGGCGGCAAAGCGGGCATGGCAGATCCCTGATCGCTGCGTCGACGATGACCGGCGTCCGGTCGGCGGCCTCCATGATCAGCGCGTGCACCTCCGACGATTCGGCAACTCCGCCTGACTGCAGCAGAAAATCATAGAGAAGGGGGATGCCGGGCCCGGCGATCAGGTCTTCGCAGCTGACTGGTCCGCCGCGCCGCAGCATCCAGCGCAGCAGTTCCTGTTGTTCTTCGTCCACCGGCGCGAAGTCGGCATGACCTCCCTCGCAGCCACGGGGGAAGAACACCTCCTCAGAACGAAACAACAGGCCCTCGCCAAGCCCGGTTCCCGGGGCGATGACGGCTGCCATCTCGCCGCCTTCGCCGTCTCCCGGCTGCAGCTCGAGCCAGTCGCGATCGCCGAGGATGGCGATCGAGGCGCAGACCGATGTCATATCGTTGAGCAGCGCTATCCTTGAAAAGCCAAAGGTGTCAGCCAGCCGACGGGAGTCGATGACCCAGGGCAGGTTGGTGACGGTGGCCGTTTCCCTGCCGGTAACACCCGCCACTCCCAGGCAGGCGCATTCCGGATGGAAGCCGGTCTCCTCCAGGAACACCGCGATGATCTCAGCGATCCCGCCGTACCGGCGGCTCGGGTAGCGATTGACGGCAAGAGGCTGGTAATCGTCACCCTCCAGGGGAAAGACCGCCACCTCACACTTGGTGCCACCGATATCTGCAGCGAGAATGGTCTCCATGGGCGGCTTCACCTCCATGGCAGAGGATCAATGAAAGGTTGCAGGATGCATCCTCAACCGTCCAGGGCACGAATATCCCATGCCTCGGTACGGCTGTTGTTGTCGGGATTCTTGGTGATGGTGAACTCAAAAATCTGACCAGGGTCGAGAAACTGGCCCTCGGTGACATCCTGGGCCTTGGAACAGTGAAAAAATACCGATTCCGGCACCAGCCCCTCCGGGCGCAGGCGGAAGTAGCGCATGAACCCGAAACCGCGATCAGGGTTGTAGTTGATCGGCACCCCCCGCTGCCGGTTTTCCCCGGGAGCAGACTGGATCGGCAGCAGTCCGGGCACCAGGTAGCCGGAAAGGAAGCTGTCCGCAGCCTCTTTCAGATCGGCGCTGACATACTTGAAGCCGATCACCTCCACCCGGCAGCCCATGTTCTGCAGGGCCAGCACCAGGCGGATGAAGTCGCTGTCGCCGGTCAGCAGGATCACCCGGTCGAGGTTGCGCGCCTGGTGCAGGGCGTCGATAGCGAGGTCCATGTCGGCATTGGCCTTGGTCGTCAGGATGCCTTCATCGTCGACGAAGTGTTTGACATACTTCTTGATCACCCGGAAGCCGCACTGCCGCAGGACATCGTGATAGCGGTAGAGCTTCTGCCGGTATTCCGGATCCTCCTTGGTCCTAGCCCGATCCTCGGCGAGGTAGGAGTTGGCCCGCAGCAGCACCGACTTGCCGGCACCAGCCAGTTCCACCAGGACATCGTAGCGCATGCCATAGCCGCCGCAAAGCCTGATGTTTTCCGCATCGACGTAGATTCCGGTCTTCAACATCGGCACGTCTCGTCCTTGTTTCCGTTCATTCCCATTCAATTGTTGCCGGCGGCTTCGACGAAATGTCGTAAACCACCCGGTTCACCCCGCGCACCTCGTTGATGATCCGGCTGGAGATCGTCCCCAGCAGGTCGTAGGGCAGCTTCGACCAGTCGGCGGTCATCGCGTCCCGCGAGTCGACGGCGCGCAGTGCGATCACGTTCTCGTAGGTACGGCCGTCGCCCATCACCCCGACAGTCTGGATCGGCAGCAGAACCGCAAACGACTGCCAGACCTTGCGGTACCAGCCGCTCTTCTTCATCTCCTCGAGGACGATGACGTCGGACTGTCGCAGCACCCGCAGCCGCTCGGCAGTCACCTCGCCCATGATGCGGATTCCCAGTCCCGGGCCAGGGAAGGGCTGACGGTAGATCGCCTCTTCGGGCAGCCCGAGTTCGAGGCCGAGTTCCCGCACCTCGTCCTTGAACAGCTCACGCAGCGGCTCGATCAGCGCAAGCTTCATGATCTCCGGCAGGCCGCCGACGTTGTGATGCGACTTGATCGGGGCCTCGCCGCGGAACGAGACCGATTCGATGACATCGGGGTACAGCGTTCCCTGGGCAAGGTAGCGGACTTCGCCGATCGTGTGGGCCTCGTCCTCGAAAATCTTGATGAAACCAAGCCCGATCCGCTTGCGCTTGACCTCCGGATCGACCACGCCCTTGAGCTCGCCGAGAAAATACTCGGTGGCGTCGACGTCGATGACGTTGAGCTTGCTCTTTTCCTTGAAGAAGCGCAGGATCGATTCGGACTCGCCGGTCCGCATCAGACCGTTGTTGACATGGATGCAGGTCAGCTGGTCACCGATCGCCCGGTGGACGATGGCCGCGACGACAGACGAATCGACGCCACCCGACAGGGCGCATATCACCCGGTCGCCGCCCACCCTGGCCTTGATCGCCGCCACCGTCGATTCGATGAAGGAGTGCATGGTCCACGACGGTCTGCAGCCGCAGATGCCGAAGATGAAGTTGCGGAGGATGTCGGTGCCGATCAGGGTGTGGGCCACCTCCGGGTGAAACTGCACGGCGACAAAAGGCTGGCGGTCATGCTTCAGGGCGGCGTACGGCGAGTGGGCGCTGGTGGCGGTCACCGAAAACCCGGCCGGCAGCACCTCTATCCGGTCGCCGTGGCTCATCCACACCTGGTGATGGATCTCGCCGGTCTCAAGCCCCGCGAACAGGCCGTCCGTTTCATTAACCGACAGGTCGGCCTTCCCGAACTCGCGTTTTTCGGCCTTCTCGACCCGCCCGCCCATCTGCTGGATCATCAGCTGGGCACAGTAGAAGATACCGAGGAACGGAATCCCCATCTCGAAGAGTGAAGGGTCGGAATTCGGCGCATCGCTGTCATAGAACGAGCAGGG
>CAYYWK010000070.1:0-9168 GCA_964475345.1 uncultured Desulfobulbus sp. | reverse complement strand
ACAGCGTCCTACCAAACCGGAAAACGACAGTGGCTGTGTTTTAGTGGTAATCAGAAAAAAAAAAGCCCCCGCCGCAGTCTGGGCGGCAGGGGCCGGTCTTCCGGATCGATCTGAATCAGAACATCAGGGCCTGATGATCTCGCAGTCGCACTCAGCGTCTTCGATGTTGAGCAGCAGGAACTTGACGTTGTAGCCGTTCTTGACCAGCTGCTGGTAGGCCATGTCGGCGCGGGCGCCGGTACTGCAGTGGATGAAGATCTGCTTGTCCTTCGGCAACTCGCCCATCCGCTTGGTGATCTCGTCAAGCGGGATGTTGACGGTGTTCTTGAAGATCCCCAATTCGGCGACCTCTTCCTTGGTGCGGGCGTCGATGACCATGGTGTTGGGGATCTGGCCTTCGGTGGCCTTCTTGAAATCGGCGACCGAGACCTCACCCTTGCCGAGCTTGCGCTGCCAGTTGATCTCGGTGGAGAGGATCGGGCCTTTTTCAACCTTGCCACCGCTCTCGACCCAGCCCTGGAAGTTGCCCTTGACTGCGGAGACGAAGTTGAAGCCGTCCTCGCGCAGGTCGTTGATTGCCGTCGTCACTTCCTCCAGGTCGTCGCTGTAGAGAATGACCGGGGCGTTGCGGGGGATGTCGTCTAACCTGTCCTCGAGTTTGAAGTAGGGAATGGAGACGGCGCGCGGGATGCGGCCGGCAACGGCCTTGTCGCGGGCGCGGATGTCGACGAGGACGACATTGCCGTTGGTGATGAAATCATAAGTGGCAAAGGTCGGCAGACCGGACTTGGCCCAGGCCGGTTCGCCGTCGAGGTAGACGCGCAGGTTGGTGTATCCGAGTTTTTTCGCCAGACCGGCGTTTTTGGTGGACATCCCTCAGGTGGGGCCCCCGCAGTAGAAGACCATCAGCTTATCCTTTTCCTTCGGCAGGGCGGCGGCCATGTCCTTGGCCATCCTGTCCACGGAGAGAGAAACCGCCCCGGGCAGGTGGGACTGGGAGAAACGGGCTTCAGGACGGGCGTCGTAGAGCACCAGGTCGGCGTTCTTCTCTACCAGTCCCCGCAGTTCGGCGGTCTTGATCTCGGTGACGCCATCGGGCAGCTTGGCAAGGTTGGGCTTGATCGATTGGGCGAAGGCCTGGCCGTCGCGCATCTCGTAGGTGATGGTGACCGAGTCGCCTTTCTTGGCGTATTCGGTGCCCTTGGTCTTGCCGTCGAAGAGGACCATCATCGTCTCGGTCTTGCCTTCGGGACCGACCGCGATGGAGATGGTCTTGGCCTTGTTCGAGACGTCGCCGATGATGCCCTTGTAGTTCTTGACCTCCTTGGCGACAAGGGCCGCTTCCTTGGCGGCGGCCTTCGACGCGGC
Source organism: uncultured Desulfobulbus sp. (assembly GCA_964475345.1). Lineage (GTDB taxonomy): Bacteria > Desulfobacterota > Desulfobulbia > Desulfobulbales > Desulfocapsaceae > Desulfoprunum. The sequence goes on along the minus strand of CAYYWK010000070.1, from coordinate 7,800 downwards.
GGGATCGGCGGACTTCTGTCCGGCGCAGCCGGTCATCACAAATGACAGCAGCAGCAGCCCGAAAGCCAATTTCCGTAATGATATGAAGCTGTTCATGTACTCCTCCTCAGGGTTGGGGTTGGCGGTGGCGCATATTATAGAATATTATATAATTCTTTAATTGCCTGTCAAAGGAATTTTTGATGCATGACGCCCTGCCTATCAGAAAAACCTGCCGATGATGGTGCCTTCATCGTCAACGGTTGTCAGGGGGCTGTGGATATTGTCTTTCCCGGAAAAGTGCGGTAGGCTGGGCCGGAATGTTGCAGACAGCCCCTTCTATCAAGCGGCGGAACACTATGCTCAGCGTCCAGTCTCTTCTCTTCTTCGCCGGCAGTTACCTGCTCGGTGCCGTTCCCTTCGGTCTGCTGATCGGCAGGATGGCGGGTGTCGATGTCCGCCTCGCGGGAAGCCGCAATATCGGTGCGACCAATGTCGGCAGGGTTCTCGGTAAAAAACTGGGGGCCCTGACCCTCGTCTGCGACGGTCTGAAAGGCTACCTGCCGATGCTGGCGGCCTCCCGCCTTCTACCCGAATCGGAGCAGAAGCAGCTGCTGGTCTGCCTCTGCGGCGTTCTTGCGGTGATCGGCCACATGTTCTCGGTCTATCTCGGCTTCAGGGGGGGCAAGGGGGTGGCGACCGGTCTGGGCGTCTTCCTATACCTTTCGCCGGCGGCGATCGCCATCAGCCTGGCCGTCTTCATCGCCACGGTCGCTTTTTCCGGATTCGTCTCGGCAGGCTCCCTGCTGGCGTCGGGTTTGATCCCGCTCTGGCTCTGGCTGCTGGGGGCTTCCCCTTCCGTCATCGTGACGGCGGCGGCGGTGGCGGGGCTGATCTGGATCAAGCACCACGAGAATATAGTCCGCTTGCTGCAGGGACGGGAAAAGAGCTGGAAAAAGGAAAAAAACGCGGGTTGACGGCGCACAGCCGTCCGGCCTGGGACGGGGCTGTGAGAATGCCGTTATTTCTCGGGTTGATTCAGGCGTTCGGCGGCGATACGGGAAAACAGTTCGCAGTATTCCTTGATCAGCTGTTTCCGCTGGGCCGGCTCGAGTCGGAAGTATATCGGGCTGAGCATCAGTATCTGGATGGCTTCTCTGGGAGTCATGACCATTTCCTTCCGTGGCGTGGTATATCCCTTACCTTTCGTGTCGGCACAAGCCGGTCGAATCTTAATCAGAAAATAAAAACCCTGTAAACGAAAATCAATGGCCCGGGGGTGCTCGGGGTAAGCCGGGAGGTCGTTTACGGGAAGAGCGCCCCTGCAGGGGCCGGGAGGAAAAAATCGACCTTTCGCCGGCTACGGTTCTTTCTTTCCCGCCAATGCAATCCTGATGGGGATCTTACCTGTTCCTGATCGGAGGCGCCTACCATCTGCAGCAAGCCCCCGAGGGTCCGGCCCGATCTGCCGGACATCGACAACCCACCATCCCCGGTACCTCTCACATGCGCGTCCTGGCTGCTCTCCTGTCCTCCACGGTCTTCGCCGGCTGCCTGCTTCTCACCGTCTTGAACCGACCGCTGGCGGCGGAGACGCCGCAGCTGTCCTGGCTGTACCGGGAGACCACCGGCAATAAGACGAAGGAGTTCGAGTGGCGGCATTCATCCCTTTCCGGGCAGGAGGTGATCACCGTCCATGAGGAGGACGCAACCTTCGTCAATCGCTGCGACCCCTCCGGCAGGACGCTCTTCTGGCAGTTCAGGCGGAAAGATCAAGCCGATGTCGAGGCGGTGCGTCACGGCAACAGGCTGCAGATCAGCGGGACTCTGGACGGCCGGCGGATCGACGTGACGAGGGCCATCGACGACCGGCCCTGGTACCAGCCGCTCTCCTTCTCGCTACGCTTCTTTCTCGATTCGGGACTGCCGGAGGCCTCGTTCTGGACGATCCGCTCCGACACCCTCGAGGTGGTGACGATGCGGGCTGAACGCAAGGGAACGGAGGAGATCGAGGTGGCCGGCCGGAGGACACCGGCGTTCAAGGTGGAGGTCCGGCGCGATGGCCTGCTGTCGTCGTTCTGGCATGGGTCTTTCTGGTTCAGGAAGGACGACCTCCAGTTCGTCAGATACGCAGCGGTCCACGGCCCGCCGGGAACCGGCGAAACGGTGGTGCAGTTGCAGGGCGGGCTGCTGCGGCGCTGAATCTGCCGCAGCTAGAGTCGGTCGCGGAGCAGTTCGAAGGACAGGGACGAGCCGGTGACGGTGCTGCGGCCGAAATAGGCGAAGAACACCAGCCACAGCAGCTGCAGGGCCAGCACCGTCTCCGGCTGCCAGAAACGGGCCAGCGCGGCGGTGATGTGCGGGGCCGGCAGCTGCGGCGCAGGCCACAGGGAGATGACGGCAAGGATGTAGACAACCGCCAGCCCGCCCATTTTCTGGTAGGCGGTAAACGACGCGAAGCCGCGGAAATCGGCGCGCAGCGTCTCCGAAAGGATGCGCCAGAGCTGGGTGACGGCAATGGCCAGGATGAGGGCTGCGACATAGCGGCCGCCCAGGAAGAGGAAGCTGCCGGCGACTGCGGTCAGGCAGCAGATGACGCTGGTGACGGCCTGGACCGGCAGCAGCGGTTCGCCGGCAAAGCCGCCGGCATAGACGGCCTTCTTGGTGGGACCGGCGAAGATGAAGGCCCGTCCGGCAAACAGTCGCTGCAACAGGGGGTGGCAGTTCTTCAGCGGTTTGCCGTAGCAGCAGCCGAAACTGATGCAGCCGAGCCGGCCAAGGCCCTCCCCCAGGGCGTAGGCCACCGCCATGGCCGCCATGGTCGGCAGCACCGGCAGGGTTTCGCCGTTCCCAAAACGCTGCAGCAGGTGGTCGACCAGCAGGATGATCCAGGGCGCCAGGATGATCCCGACAAAGGAGGCCCCGCCGACGGTGAAGGTATTGCGCTTTTTTTCCACCAGGATCGCGACGATCCGGGCGGCAGGCAGGCAGAAGGCCAGCAGGGCGACGATGGCGAGCAGGCTGCCGCCCACCGAGATACGAGCTGCGCCGAGCAGGAGGAGCAGCAGGCCGACCGCCAGGGTCTGGCCGCTGGCCAGGAACAGGCCGTACCAGGTAAGGTTGATCCCCTGCCAGCTGCCGTCGCCGCGCTTACTCCTGGGAATCGCCGCCAGCATCTGCCAGCGCTCGCGGGGAAGGTGCACAAACCCCCAGCCCAGCAACGCGGCCAGGAACAGGGAGAGGGCTCCGAGGAAGAGCAGGTTGTCAAGAGGCATATCCATCATCGGTTCTCCTTTCTCCAGGCGATGGTCGAGCGCACCCGTACGTCGGTTTCCACCAGGGGCCGGCCGTCGTCACCGGTATAGCGGCTCTGCACGTCGACCCGGCGGCAGTTGGCGGCCAGGTCGTCGGCGAAGCGGACGCGGTCCTTTTCGAAAATCACGATGTCGGTGGAACTGCCCGGCCGGTAAAGGCTTTTCGGGCACCCCTTGGCGACCGTAAGGCCGGGCGCGACAGGCTGTGGATCGTCATAGCGACTGCGGCTGTAGGCCTGGACGATGTCGCCGATCATCAGCGCGACGACCTCGACCATCGCCACCAGGCCGACCTGCGAGCCGCCCTCGACATCGCTGTCGATAATCGTCACCACTCGCCGGTTCTTCGAGTGGATCGAGGCGACGGCCACCGAGGCCAGCGGGTTACAGCTGTGATAGCGGCCGTCGACTTCGTATATGGCAGCCACCCTGCCGCTCACCGGCAGGTGGTTGTAATGGTACTTGTCCGGTGTCAGCCGGCAGACAACGAAGTCGCCTTCGGCAAAACGGCCTTTCCAGGGGCTGTCGCTGCCCAGCAGCTCCTCCAGATCGAAGTGCTTGCCCTTGACGAACAGCGCTGAAGTCGAGGCGAAGGAGCCGGGCAGCAGCCGGCAGTCGGCGGGGCAGGCGACGGCGGACGGGTCCGGGTTCATCGGCCGCAGGTCCCAGTAACGGATCCGGCGTTCGAAGATCCGCCGCATGGTCGAATAGTGCTCGAGGGGGTCGAGGCACTCCCGCCAGTCGATGCCCAGTTTTTCGAAGACGGCCTGCGGTCTGGCGAACCTCCAGCCGGGCAGGTCGAAGCGCCAGAAGCCGAGCAGGCCCGAGGCTCGGGCCGAGGTCAGCGCCGAAAGCATCGCCGGGGCCGTCTCGCGCAGCCGGTTGTAAAGAAAGGTGACGGCGCGGTCGGCGACCAGGACTTCGGTGACAACCCGGCCGGAACGGCGGTCGACATACTGGTGGGGCGACAGGGTGCGGTTCATCGCGTCTCCCGGCGCTTCTCGGCGTGGACTACCGCCAGGCCGATGGCGATCAGACGCTGCAGGTGTTCCAGGCTGGCTGTTTCGCTCAGCACCGCGGCGGTGCTGTCGCGGACGAAGGCGGCGGCGCTGCCGCCTTCTGTGCCCATCAGCTGCCGCAAGTGCGGGTCTTCGCCGCCTTCGAGGCGCTGGCAGTCCTCTGCCAGCACCTGCAGGCCCTCTTCGCTGTGGTGTCGTTTCAGGGTGGTCCGGTAATACTGCTCGGTGGCCTCGTTGAAGGCATCGGCGGCAATGCGCAGGGGCCTGCTGCCCAGCCGCCGCTCCTTGAGTGTCCCGCCGACGATCCGTCCCAGGGCGGTTCCGCCTGGATCGGCGAGACGCGTGCGGAGGCGGTCGATGACCGGGGCGAGGTCGAGCTCGTCGATCAAGCCCCTGGCGTCGTGCTCGATGATCTCGAGCAGCGCCCGGCGGAACTCGTCGACGCGGATCCGCAGGTATCCACGGTACCTCCCGCTGTTGCGCTGATTACGGACATGGCTGAGGATCCGGCGCAGGAAGCGGTTGGGGCTGTCGGCCAGGACGAAGAAGGTGGGGATGCCGATAGCAGTGGCGAAGAAGATCTGCCGCCGCTCGCTCTCGATGGAGGGCCGGTCGGGGATGTCGGCATGCCGGACCCTGCCCTCGACCGCATAGCGATAAGCCAGGGCGGTGATCAGCTGTTGCAGGCCGACGGCGTCGGCCATGTCGCCCAGCAGGCTGGGGAACAGCGAATAGCTCCGCCCTTCGAAACCGGCGTAGCCCATGGTCTGGAATTCGCGCTGGCGGTAGGGCAGGTAGATGGCCATCCGCTGGTCGAAGACCCCCATTTCTGCCAGTTCCCGCTTCAGGCGCAGCTGGTTGCCGGGGTGACCGTCGAGGGCCGGGCAGGTCTCCGTGGAGAGCAGGGTCACCAGGTAGTCGATCAGCCGGAAATCAGGGACCAGGTCGCCCTGCAGGCGCAGCAGACGGGCGATCAGGCGGTCCAGCGCCCGCGGGCCGAAGGGGGTGATGGCGTTGCCGAGAAAACGCAGCCCCTCTTTCTTGCGCCAGCGCCGCCAGAGCATGCGCAGGTGGGTGTAATCGAGCTCGTGGGGCAGAAAGCCCAGGACCTTTTCCGGGTGGAAATCAGCGAAGTCGAGCCGGTACGGGGCGGCGGTGTAGGTGGTGACGAAGAGCGGCAGGAAATGCTCGACGATCTTGATCACCAGGTCCCCCAGGTATTTCTCGACCCCTGGTGTGAACCCTGATTGCCGGTCGGTCGCCAGCGAGGAGAGCAGGTTGCTGCCCAGCGAGACATGGGTGCCGTTGTTGGCCAGGCAGGTGTTCGAAGTGTTGGGCAGGACCACCAGGTTGTTGGTGATGATGCCGGCGTCCTTGAGCTTGCCGATGGTATTGAGCTGGCTCCGCGACAGGGTACGGTGGCAGAGGTCCATATAGCGGTGCTTGTCCTCGCCACGGTCCCAGCCGGAGAGGCAGGGGCTCATGAACAGGTGGCGGTAGAAACCGTCGGGGACGATCTCGTTGAGCTGTTTCTGGCGGTGCGGGGCGTGGGGGGCATTGTAGAGCAGGCAGTGCTGGCCGGATGCCGCCAGCCCGAACTTGCCGTTGGCGTACTGGATCAGCAGCTGGCTGAGCAGGAAGGTGCGGGCCGTCTCCCGGGCCGCGTCACGGCCGATATGGCTGCATGCGGTGCGGGGAATGGTGAAGGAGAGGATCTCCGGCGAGGTGTTGTCGCTCAAAAAATGCGGCAGCAGGTCGCGGCCGGTCTTGAACAGTACCGGCGAGACGGTGGGCATTGCGGCAACGGCGTCGGCCATGGCCAGTTTCAGCAGGTAGCTGACCGGCAGCCGCAGCCAGCGCTGGCCCTCGACCGTCAGAAAGAAGCGCTGGGCATCGCCGCGCTGCGGCCCGTCCGGCTGATTCTTGTCGGCGAGCAGATCTTTGGTGAGCAATCTTCGGGTGTGCTCTTCGAGACGATCCTCTGGAAATCGGACCCAGCTGTTTTCCCACACTCCGGACTGGTTGCGGTAGATGAAATCCTGCAGGGTGTTCACCGTCCGTGCCGGCAGGTCGCCGCGGGCGGCCCGCTTGACGGTGTTGCGGAAGAAGGTCGATTCTCGGATGGTCAGCGGCAGGTCGACGCGGCGGTGGCTGCCGGCCACCGCCACCTGCAGCTCGTACTCCATGCCGCAACTTGCGTCACCTGCGGCAAAGGGCTGCAGTTGGAAATTGTGCAGCCGCCGCGTGAAAAATTCGGCATCGGCCTCGAGATTGTCCGAATCGCCGGGCTGGAAGTGTCTCTGGGGGTCCATAGTGGCCCCAAGCATACCCCTTCCGGATGAGATTTCTGTTGTATTTCGGTGAGAACTGCGTCAGTTGCGGTTGCCCGGCGCCGTTTCCACACCGAGCCGGTTGAGGATGGCGGCCAGGTTGCCTGCAGCCTCGCCGCAGTCGTTGATGTAGCGTCCCCGCAGTTCGCAGATCAGCAGGCCGTCGTAACCGGCAATGAACTGACTCAGGATGTCAGACACCGGCACGCTGCCCCAGCCCACCGGCATGTGGGAGTCGCCGCGGCCGAAGGGAATCTGATGGCACTGATTTTTCTCGCTGTGGTAGACGCTGCCTCCGAAGTTGTCGTGCACATGGCAGTGGGCGATATGGGGGGCGGCATTTCTGGCCTCCGCCAATGGATCAAGCTGATAGAACTGCGAGGACAGCTGAAGATGTCCGAAATCCAGCGTCATCCGGACGTTGGCCCGGTCGATCCGCTCGATCTGCGCCACCAGCTCGTGCGGCAGCTCGGCGTAGCAGTATGGTGAATGGTACAGATAGGGGCGGGCGTTTTCCATGGCGATGATCAGCTCGGGAAACTCGGTGGCGACCTCCCGCAGCAGTTCCGCCTCACGGTCGAGCAGGCGCCGTTCCTCGGCATCGGGCAGGACCTTCGGCCCGCGGATGCTGAATTCCTCCTCCTGCAGGTAGCGGCCGGGGTGGTAGACCAGGCAGCGGGCGCCGATGGCGGCGGTGAAATCCAGCGAGGCGTAGAGCACGTCCAGGTGCAGCTCCGGCTGGTGGCGGTCCATCAGGTTGAGGGGATTTGGCAGGTGGACGCTGAGGGCGAAAGGAAAATCGGCGAGGATCTCCGCCACCAGGGCGGTGCGCCGACGGTCGAGCCGGCCGTTTCGGATGGCGTCAACGGCGTGAACCGGGATTTCGGCAGCGGCGAGGCCGAAGCCGGCGAGAATCTCCAGATCCCGGCGCAGGGCGGCGAGGTTGCCGTCGACCCTGGTCTCGATGATGTTGCTGCCGATGTTCAGCATGTGGCGAAGACCTCCCGGCCGGCGACGAAGGTTTTCAAAACCCGCGGGAAATCGTCGGCATGGTCGACGATGACCATGTCCGCGTCCTTTCCGACGGCAAGTGAGCCGGTGTGGTCGTCGATGCCCACCGCCCGCGCCGGGTTGAGGCTGACCATCGCCGCCGCCGCC
>CAYYWK010000069.1:0-9225 GCA_964475345.1 uncultured Desulfobulbus sp. | reverse complement strand
CGCAGGCCGGCGTGATGGGGCAGGATGAAGCGCAGCGGCCAGATGATGTGCGGGGCGGCGCGCAGCAGGACCTCGCGCTCGGTCAAGGCCTCGCGGACGAGCCGGAATTCGTAGTACTCGAGATAGCGCAGGCCACCGTGGATCAGCTTGGTGGAGGCCGACGAGGTGCCGCTGGCGAGGTCGTCCTGTTCGCAGAGCAGCACGGAAAGACCACGGCCGGCGGCGTCGCGGGCAATACCGCAACCGTTTATCCCGCCGCCAACAATCGCCAGATCGAACACGGGGTCCGGCATGGTCTCTCTCCAGGGGGCTCATTGACCGGCAAGGCGGTCAGCATGTTTCGGATATAGCCTACTCAGGTTTCGAATATACTCATAAAAATGCTTTAATCGAAAACAAACGCAGATTCAAGTGAAAACGAAGGTGTGCGGCTCTTTCTGCCGCCTGTCGTAGTCCTTGGAAAAATATCTGGAAATACACTGTTTTTTCAGCAGGCCTTGCCTGCAGGCAGGAGGGGCGGTCACGCTCATCCTGCCCGCTCTCAAAGCTGCGCCACGTGGACCCGCACATTGTGCTCCCTGCAGATGCTCTGCAGTTTCGGCGGCAGATTGCCGTCGGTGACCAGGGTGTCGATATCGGAAATATGGCCGATGCGGAACGGGGCCTTGCGCTCGAGCTTCATCAGGTCGGCGACGAGGATGACGTGGCGGGCGTTGGCGATGATCGCCTGGGCCACCCTGACCTCGCTGAAGTCGTAATCGAGCAGCGAACCGTCCTCGTCGATGGCGGAGACGCCGATCACCGCGAAATCGGTCTTGAACTGGTTGATGAAATCGACGGCGGCGACGCCGATGATGCCGCCGTCCGAGCGCCGGACCATGCCGCCGGCGATGATCATCTCGATGCCAGGGAAATTCTTCATGATCCCGACCGCGTTGACGTTGTTGGTGATGACCAGCAGGCCGCGGTGATCTTTCAATGCATGGGCCACCTGTTCGGTGGTGGTGCCGATATTGATCAGCATCGAGCTGTTGTCGGGAATCAGCTGGGCGGCGCGGATGCCGATGGCATGCTTGCTTTCCGGGGCCAGCAGGCGGCGGGCTTCGTAACTGACATTCTCGATGCCGGAGCCGACGATGGCGCCGCCGTGGATGCGCTGCAGCAGCTGCCGCTCGCAGAGGTCGTTGAGGTCCTTGCGGATGGTCTGCGGCGAAACCTTGAAGGTCAGTGCGAGTTCCTCGACGTCGACCCGGCCGTTTTCACGGGCCAGGGCGAGTATTTCGGTCTGGCGGGACGAAAGGATTTCCATGGCGGGCTGTCCTTGTCGAAAGTGGTGAGGAGCGGTTGGGTCATTATCATGTGCCGGTACAGTGTTGTCAATTTGAAACTGGGTGCCGCGCAAGTTTCGTAAAATTATTTTTCAGGTTTCAAGTGAAATTGAAATTTATTTCGCTTGAACTCGTTCGGAAAGCGGATTAAACAGAGTGATGGAGAACGTCCCGACTCCACCGCCGGGGGGCGCAGCCGCGTCCGTCCCGCGCCCGGGTTCTCCCGCCCTGCCACCTCTGCCACAAGGAGAAGCATTGCAATGATGGCGACTCTTCCCCCCCGACCGGGCCCGAGCGGGCCAACTCCAACCCTCGAGACCGAGGTCCTGATCATCGGCGGCGGGGCGACCGGTGCCGGTATCATGCGCGATCTCGCCCTGCGCGGCATCCATTGCCTGCTGATCGACAGGAAGGACCTCTGTGCCGGAGCCAGCGGCGGCAACCATGGCCTGCTTCACTCCGGTGGCCGCTACGTCCTCAGTGATCCGCAGTCCGCCGCCGAATGCCGGGAGGAAGGCGCTATCCTCAAGCGCGTGCTGCCGCAGTGCATCGAGCCGACCGGCGGGCTGTTCGTCGCCGTCGACGGCGACGACGAAGGCTTCGCCGCCGCTTTCCCCGGGCTCTGCGCCGCGGCGGGGATACCCTGCAGTCCCCTGGCGCCTGCTGCGGCCCGCGAGCTGGAACCGGCGCTGTCGGAGCGCATCGTCGCCGCCTATCTCGTTGACGATGCGACGATCGACCCGTTCCGCCTGGCGCTGGAAAACGTCAACCAGGCCCGCCTGGTCAACGGCAGCATCTACATGCCGCACACCGAGATCGTCGCCTTCGAAAAGAGCGGCGAGACCATCACCGGCGCCATCTGCCGCGACAACCGCCGCGGCGGGACCGTCAGGATCGTCGCCGGCCAGTTTGTCAACGCCGGGGGCGCCTGGGCGATGGATATCGCCCGCCTGGCCGGCTGCGACGATGTCCGCCTGCTCTATTCGAAGGGAACCCTGCTGGTCACCCATGACCGCATGACCACCAGGGTCATCAACCGGCTACGGCCGCCCGCCGACGGCGACATCCTGGTGCCCGGCGGCACCGTCTCGATCCTCGGCACCACCTCGCTGCGCACCGACGACCTGAACGCCGTACAGCCGACCGTCGACGAGATCAACCGCAATATCCGCGAGGGCGTGATGATGGTCCCGGCCCTGGCCCATGCCCGCTACATCCGCGCCTTCTCACGGGTCCGGCCGCTGCTGCAGGCAGGTGGGGGCGACGACGACCGCCAGGTCACCCGCGGTTTTGCGCTCATTGACCACCGTGGCCAGGATGTTGCCAACCTCTGCACCATCACCGGCGGCAAGCTCACCACCTACCGGTTGATGGCGGAAAAGGCCGCCGACCTGGTAGCCGCGCGAATGGGCAACAGCGCACCTTGCCGGACGGCCCTCGATCCGGTGCCGGACGGCGAGGCCTGCCGCTGGACCGAACCCGGCGCCGCGCCGAAACTGTGGTACCGGGCCGGCGACCCTGACGACACCATCCTCTGCGAATGCGAGATGGTGCCGCAGTCGGCCATCGACCAGATCGTCTCCTGCGCCCCCGGGGCCGAGGCCGAGATGACGCTCGAGGCCATCGCCCTGCGCTCCCGCGCCGGCAAGGGCCCCTGCCAGGGCTCCTTCTGCGGCATCCGCATCGCCTCCCATCTCTACGATCGCGGCTACTACCGGGATCGGACCGGACTGGTGCACATGCGGGATTTTTTCAACGAGCGCTTCAAGGGGCAGCGTGCCGTCATCTGGGGGCAGCAGATGGCCCAGATGGAACTGGCGGAAGCCCTCCACTGCGGCCTGCTGGGTCTTGACTGCCTGGAATCGGATGACGCGGCCGGGGCGCCAGGGAGGAAACGGCCATGATCCGGGAAGAGCGGGAATTTACCGTCGACCTGGCGGTTATCGGCTCGGGGCTGGCCGGTTTCGCAGCCAGCATTTTCGCCATCAACCGCGGCATCCGCACTGCCCAGATCGGCAACACTGGCGCCGTCGCCTATACTACCGGCTATCTCGACCTGTTCGGCAGGCTTGAGGCCGATCAGCTGCTCAACGATCCGTGGCACGGCCTGCGGCAGCTTGCCGCAAGCCAGCCGCAGCACCCACTGGCCCGGGTGACGGAGGAGGAAGTGCGGGCGGCCTTCGGCGAATTCGTCGCCTTCCTGAGCGAGGCCGGTGTGCCCTACGGGCAGGCAGGAGAACACAACGTCATGGCCCTGACCCCTGCCGGCACGGTCAAGCCGACCCTCTGTGTGCCGTCGACGATGCAGGCCGGGGTCGAGGCCCTGGCGGCCCGGGCCAGGTGCCTGATCGTCGATTTCAGGGGGCTGCGGGGCTTTTCCGCCCGCCAGCTGGTCGCCAACCTGCAACCGGAATGGCCCGGGCTGCGCGCCGAGCAGCTGGTGTTTCCCGGCAGCGAACATGGCGAGCTGTATCCGGAGGTGATGGCCCGCAGCCTCGAGGTGGCCGCGATGCGGGAGGAACTGGCGGCACGGATCCGTGATGTCATTGGCGACGCGGAGGTCGTCGGTCTGCCGGCAATTCTCGGCATGCACCGGCCGGACCTGGTGCTGGGCGAGATGGAGCGGCTGGTGGGACGGCCGCTGTTCGAGATCCCGACCATGCCGCCGGCCGTCCCCGGTATCCGCCTGCGGGAAATGTTCGAACAGGTTTTTCCGGCCCGCGGCCTGACCCTGATCCTGCAGCAGAAGGTCGATGCGGTCCGTTTCGACGACGCGGCCATCCGCCTGTCGCTGGCGGACAGCTACGGACCCATCGTCATCTCGGCACAGACGGCCATTCTCGCCACCGGCCGCTTTCTCAGCGGCGGGCTCCTGGCCTCCTTCGACGGCATCAGCGAGCCGTTGCTCGGTCTGCCGGTGACCCAGCCCTCATCCCGCGACCTGTGGTTCCGGGAGCAGTACATGGACAAGGGGGGCCATCCCGTGCATACCGCGGGGATTGCCACCGACGCCGATTTCCGTCCCCTGACGGCAGAGGGCGTCCCCTGCGACCGACGCCTGTTCGCCGCCGGCCTGATACTTGCCCACCAGGACTGGATCAGGGGCCGCTGCGGAGCCGGTATCGCCCTGGCCACTGCTTTCCGGGCGGTGGCGGCGGTTGGCGACACCCTTGGCCGGAGAGACTGAGGACGCAGCGAACCTGGCTGCTGACGATGCACGAATTTGCAGAAGGAAGAGAAAATGTCCGACCCGACCATCCCCACCATCAATTTCCGTGAACGGGCCATCGAACTGCTGCCGGAAGGGGCGAGCTTCGAGGCCTGCCTGACCTGCGGACTCTGCTCATCCGGCTGTCCGGCCTCGGGACTTGAGAACATGGACCCGCGCAAGTTCATCCGCATGGCCATGCTCGGCATGGACCAGGAGCTGTCGACGACGCCGTGGGTCTGGCTCTGCACCCAGTGCAAGCGCTGCCAGCACGTCTGCCCGATGAATATCGACATCTCGCAGCTGGTCTTCTACGCCCGCGGCAACTGGCCGGAGGAGAAAAAACCCTCGGGGATCGTCCGCTCCTGCCAGCTCGCCCGGTCCACCGACAGCACCAGCGCCATGGGCCTGCCGCCACAGGATTTTGTCTTCGTCGTCGAGGACGTGCTCGCCGAAGTCCGCGAGCAGCAACCGGCCTTTGCGGATCTTCAGGCGCCGATGGACAGGGAGGGCGCCACCTTCTTCGTCAACCAGAATTCCCGGGAGCCGATGAGCGAGCCGGACGAGATGGTGCCGCTGTGGAAGATCTTTCACCTGGTCGGGGCCGACTGGACCTACTCCTCCACCGGCTGGGCCGCCGAGAACTTCTGCATGTTCTCCGGCGACGAGGCGGCCTGGTACGAGGTGGTCAAGAAGCGGGTCGACGCGGTCAACAGGCTGGGATGTGCGGTCTGGTTGAACACCGAGTGCGGCCACTCCTACTACACGATGTGGAACGGCATCCAGCGTTTCGGCCTTGAGGCCAACTTCCGGCTGGAGAACCTGGTCAGCTGCTACGCCCGCTGGATCAGGGAGGGCAAGCTACCGGTCAATGCCGACTGGAACCGTGACCGGATCAAGTTCACGGTCCAGGACCCCTGCCAGATCATCCGCAAGGCCTACGGCGACGCCCTGGCCGAGGACATGCGCTATGTCGTCAGGAAGCTGGTGGGAGACGGGAATTTCATCGACATGCAGCCCAACCGCAGCGCCAATTACTGCTGCGGCGGCGGCGGAGGTTTCCTGCAGGCCGGGATGACGGAGCAGCGGCGGCTCTACGGCCGCCGCAAGTTCGACCAGATCCAGGCCACCGGAGCCACCTACGTGCTGACCCCCTGCCACAACTGCCACTCGCAGATGGAGGATATCGGCCACCATTACGGCGGCAACTACCGGGTCATCCACTTCTGGACGCTGATCTGCCTCTCGCTGGGGATCCTCGGGGAAAACGAGCGAACCTATCTCGGGCCCGACCTGGCCGGCATCGGCCTGTGACAGGGCTATCCGTGACATGACGGAGCCGAATGGCCGGTCTGCGCCGGTGCCTGCAGAGGGAATACGGGGAGAAAACATCAAGGGGTTGCAGGACACATTCTGCAACCCCTTCTGTATTGGGTTCCGGCAGGAAAGATACCCCCCGTCAAGGGGTGTCGACCTCAATCCGGTTGCGCCCGTTTTCCTTGGCATGATACAGGGACCTGTCGGCACTGAGGATGAGATCATCGAGAGTCCCGGCAATCTGCTTGTCCTTGCCGGACTCGTAGACGGATATCCCGCCGCTGATGGTTAGGGAGTACATTTGTCCGTCCAGGTCTATGCGGCTCTCTGCAATGGCCGTCCGCATCCTTTCAGCCACGACCCGCGCCCCTGCGGCGTCCGTGTTCTTCAGCATGACGGCAAATTCCTCGCCGCCGTAGCGGAAGACTTTGTCCCCGGGCCTGGTGGCGTGTTTTGCCAGGATCCTTGCCACCTCCTGCAGCGCCCTGTCGCCGGCCTGGTGGCCATGGGTGTCGTTGAAGGCCTTGAAGCAGTCGATGTCAATCATGATCAGGGCCAGCGGGTAGCCTTCGCGGTGTGCTCCCCTGTATTCAATGGCCAGTTCGATATCGAAAGCCCTGCGGTTGGCAATCTGGGTCAGGCTGTCGGTATGGCTGATCTCGTCGAGGATGGCATTAGCTGTCTCCAGTTGCGCCAGGGCCTTATTCAGTTCCTGCGTTCTCTCCTGGACCTCTGTCTCCAGCGAGGATGCAAGTTGCTGTTCCACCAGAATGCGCTGGCGTTTTTCCTCGTTTACCCTCTCGGCCAGTGCAATCGACAGCAGGATAACCTCCAGCACCCCACCTATCTGCATGATATTCTCCGTCCAGAATGTCCGTGGCAGCAGCCCGAATTTATTGAACGAGGCGAGAACGAACGAGACGAGCAGTGTCGACCAGGCGATCGCAAAGATCCGTGACGGGAGATGGCCGGTCCACCAGAGCCTGAAGCCGGCGGCCATGATCAGCAGCGAACTGGGGATTGCCAGGATGAGCATCATCTTGACCATGATCTCGTAAGGAAGGACGGAGGAAAAGGCCGCTGCCAGTGCCGAAATGGCCCCTATCCCGCGCAGGATATGACAGAGCAGGGGGTTGTTCGCCTGCAGATTAAGAAAGGATACTGCAAACAGGTTGGCGCACAGGATCGAGGCGTAGCCGAAAATGAGCAGGGAATGGTTCTGCAGCCATACGGAATGGAAAACAAATTGTTGGAAGAAGCCCTGCAGCACCCCCTGGAAACTGAAATAACTGGTGGTGAACAGGACGTAGAACAGGTAGGGGAGTTCGCGAAGGGAGAAAAACAGAAAGGCATTGTACAGGACCATTGCCAGGATAAGGCCGAAGTATAGACCCTGCAGCAGCAGTGAACGCTGGTTATGGTTGAAGAAGCCGTCCTGGGTATAGATCCGCAGCGGTACCTGGACGGCGCTGCTGGTCTGAACTCTGATGTAAATGCGGAGAGTATCTGGTCCGGTTTCCGGCAATAAAAAGACAAAATTGCGATGATAGACGGGCCGTTCATCGAAGGGCAGGCTGTCGCCTGTCTGCATCTGGCAGACGACTTTTTTACCGGCTGTGGCATAAACGTGCAGTGTGTCCAGAAGCGGGTAGGCGATCTCAAGGATTGGCCGTTGCCCGCCGCTGCTGGAGGCGCAGAGAGCAAAATTCAGCCAGAATGCCGAACTGCTGAAGCCGAAACTGGGAATTGCCTCGTGCAGGGGTATCCATGCGACTGTCGGGTCAGCCAGGATGTCCTCGAGGGATCGACCGGTCCCTGGGTCTTCGAAGTAGTGGATTGCATTGCTTAATACTGAGAGGGGCGGATCGCCGTTTTCCAGGTTGATGCAGGTGTCACCGGCAAAGGAATTTGCGGCACCACTGATGTTCGGGGCTGAAATGAAAAGAACAAGTGCCCACAGCCAGAGGTATGGTGTGAATGAGTCAGGGGAGAGTCGAAAACCATGGGCCAAAGCTCCCTTCCTCTGTGAAAGGGAACGTGTCATGTTGCAGCCAATGCCCGGTTCACCGCCATACCGAGTGCGTGTACCGTATACGGCTTGGAGACGAACTGACTGACCCCGAGGCTGCGGGCCTCTGCGATCTGTTCGGCCTGGGAGAAGCCGCTGACGATGATGACCTTCTGATTCGGCCGGATATTGAGGATGCGTTTGCAGGTCTCCAGACCGTCGATACCCAGGGGCATGATCATGTCCAGCAGCACAAGATCGACGGGATGCCCCAGCAGGTGCCTGACCGCCGCTTCGCCGCTGTCCACCGCGGTAACGGTATATCCGAGATGAACGAGAATATCTGAGGCGATCTGCCGCTGGTTGTCTATATCGTCGATGACCAGCACCAATTCTCCACTGCCTGCAACTGGAGCCTCCTCCTTCGTCACGGTTGTCTGCTGTGGGGTACTCCCCGTCAGAGGCAGATAAACAGAAAAGGTCGTGCCCATACCTTCCTTGCTGTCGACGGTGATATGGCCTCGATGATCGAGCACCGTTCCCCAGACAATGGCCAGTCCCAGGCCGGTTCCGCTTCGGCCGACCTGTTTCTGTGAAAAGAACGGGTCAAAAATCTGCTGATGGTACATCTCCGGGATGCCGATGCCGGTATCGGCAACGGTCATCCTGACGTGGGGGCCCGATTGCCAGGACGTGACACCATCAGGCCGATCCGAGAGATCGACGTTGTCGAGGCTGATGGTCACAGTACCGCCGTTCGGCATCGCTTCGACAGCATTGGTGACAAGATTCATCAGGATGTTGGAAAGGTGCGCCGGGGAACCGGAAACCGGGAAAGTGACCCGTTTCTCGGGCGGCAGGATGGTGATCCCTGCGTTTGTCCGGAGCAGTTCCAGGCATTCTGAGCCAGCCAGGTATTCCCTGACGATTGCAGCCAGATCCACTGTCTCCTCGCTTTTGATCCCCCGCCGGGACAGGGACAGGAGATCCCTGACAATGGTCGCAGCCTTACTCCCGGCGGCCCGTATAGTTTCCAGCGGTTGCCGCATGTCGGAATCGGGAGGCAGGCCGGCAAGCAGCAGATCGGGATAGCTGACAACTCCGGAAAGGATATTGTTCAGATCGTGGGCAACACTGCCGGCCATAATGCCGACGGCTTCGAGTTTCTGGGCCTGCTGCAGACTCTGTAGCATTTTCCGCTGCTCATTTTCGGCATGTTTCAGGGCGGAGATATCGGTAGTGATCGAGAGTTTTGCCAGCGGGATGTCCGGCCAGGGGACGATCTTCTCCCGTTTCAGGAACCATCTGCCGTTCAGGGGATTACGGGTTTCGAAGGAAATGACCTTGTCTGCACCGGTTTCGGT
>CAYYWK010000068.1:0-9232 GCA_964475345.1 uncultured Desulfobulbus sp. | reverse complement strand
GCCGCGCGGCGTGCCGCAGATCGAGGTTACATTTGATATCGACGCCAACGGCATCCTCCACGTCTCGGCGAAGGATCTCGGGACCGGCAAGGAACAGTCCATCAAGATCACCGCTTCCTCTGGCCTCACCGATGCCGAGATCGAGCGGATGACCAAGGATGCCGAACTGCACAAGGAAGAGGACCGCAAACGGCGTGAGCTGGTTGAAACCCGCAATCAGGCCGACGCCATCGTCCATGCCAGCGAAAAGAGCCTGAAGGATCTTGGTGACAAGGTCGATGCTCCCACCAAGGCCAGTGTCGAGAAGGAAATCGAGAACGTCAAGAAGGTGATGACCGGCGATGACATCGACGCTATCAAGGCCGCGATTGACGCTCTGACTGCGGCATCACACAAACTTGCCGAATTGATGTATGCGCAGGCCGCCAAGGAGAACCCGGATAACACCGGCGGTGCCAGCGGCAGTGCCGGCGGCTCGGGCAAGAAGGATGACGATGTCGTCGATGCTGATTTCGAGGAAGTGAAATAGGACCGGCCAACCCAGGCCACAGCCTGTTTGTATAGAAGAAAGGGAGTATGGAGCGTTTTTCCGTACTCCCTTTTTTTGTGTTTGCGGTAAGATGACGGGAAATTTTTACCGACAGCTCTGAAACCAGAAAACCTCAACATGACCGTGTCCATGAAAATTCTCTCAGGTATCCAGCCTTCCGGCCAATTACATATCGGAAATTATTTCGGGATGATGCAGACCATGATCGCCCATATGGAGTCCTCCGAGCTGTACGTCTTCATCGTCGATCTCCACGCCCTGACCTCGGTCCGGCAGCGGGAGAGGCTGGCCTCCGGGACCCTCGAGGCGGCCGCCGATTTTCTGGCCCTCGGTCTTGATCCCGACAAATGCCAGTTCTGGGTGCAGTCCGATGTCCCGGAGGTTTGCGAACTGACATGGATCCTTTCGACGCTGGCTCCGATGGGCCTGATCGAGCGCTGTCATGCCTACAAGGACAAGGTCGCCAAGGGGCTGGAGGCCAGCCACGGGCTGTTTTCCTACCCGGTGCTGATGGCTGCGGACATTCTTCTCTACCAGGCCGACCGGGTGCCGGTCGGCCGCGACCAGAAGCAGCACCTCGAAGTGGCACGCGACCTGGCCCAGAAATTCAACAACGAGTATGGCGAGACCTTCGTCATCCCCGAACCGGCGATCAGCGAGGCAACTGCCATAGTGCCCGGGCTTGACGGCCAGAAGATGTCTAAATCCTATGGCAACACCATTCCGATATTCATCTCCGGAAAGGAGCTGAAAAAGCGGGTGATGGCGATCGCCACCGATGCGACGCCGGTGGAGGAGCCGAAGAACCCCGATACCTGCACTCTCTTCAATATCTTCAAGCTCTTCGCAACGCCTGCCCGGCTGGCGGAGGTGCGCAATCTCTATGTCAACGGCGGGGCGGCTTACGGGTATATCAAACTGGAACTGGTCGATCTCATCGAGGGCTATTTTGCCGAGGCGCGGCGGAAGAAGGCGGAGTTTCTCGCCGATCCGGGCCAACTCCGGGACATCCTGAAACGCGGCGCCGAAAAGGCCAGGGTGAGGGCCACCATCACTCTCGACCTGGTCCGCGATCGCGTCGGTCTCAAATACTGAGGAGAACGCCATGGATTACGGCATCACCAGGGAAGCGGCGCTCGCTCTCGTCCGCAGGCATCTTGTCACTCCGAATCTGGTCAACCATTCGCTGGCCTCTGAGGCGGTGATGCGGGCGGTTGCCGTCCGCCTTGGCGAGGACCCGGAAAAATGGGCCTTGGCCGGCCTTCTGCATGATCTCGACAGCGACAGTCATCCGGAACTCGCCGTCCACACCCGCGAGACGGTGCGGATCCTGACCGAGATCGGCATCGATGGCGAGATCATCGACGCGATCCGGCTGCACAATCCCACCGCCTATCCCGGCAGCGCCAGGTCCACCAGATTCCATCATGCACTGGCAGCCAGCGAGACAGTGACCGGCCTGATTGTCGCCACCGCCCTGGTCAACCCTGAGCGGAAACTGTCGGCGGTCAAGGCCAAGTCGGTGACCAAACGCTACAAGGAGAAGGCCTTCGCCCGCGGGGCGGATCGGGAAATCATCGCCGAGTGCGAGTTGATCGGGCTGCCGCTGGCCGAATTCTGCGCTGTCAGCCTTGCCGCAATGCAGGAGATTGCCGCCGATATCGGCCTGTAGCAGAAGAGGTGTACAAGCGAATAAAAAAGGGCTGGCAGATTGCCAGCCCTTTTTTTGTTGGATCGTCTGTGGATCAGAAATCGACCAGTTCGACGTCGAAGACCATTGTGGCGTTGGGGGGTATCGGACCGCGGCCGTGCACGCCGTAACCGAGATCGGAGGGGATGATCAGGGTCCGTTTCTCGCCCCTGGTCATGCCGAGGAATGCCTCATCCCAGCCCTTGATCACCCGTCCCTGGCCGACCGGGAAGCGGATCGGTTCGCCGCGGTCGTAGGAACTGTCGAATTTTTTTCCATCCAGCAGCTTGCCGGTGTAGTGGGCCTTGACCATCGTCCCCGGTTTCGGGAAATCCTCGCCTGTTCCTTTGCCGATGACGACATATTTGAGGCCGCTCGGCGTGGTGATCGCTTCCGGCCAGCGTTCCCTGATGGTCTTGGCCGTTTCCTCGATGGCGGCGCGTTCCTTCTCCTTCTGTCGTTCCTCCATGCCGGTCAGGAGGTTGTCGAAGGCCTGCTGGTCGCTCTTAAAGGCTTCGGCCTCGGCGCCGACCCGGATGATCTCGACGGTGCTGATGGCGTCGCCGCCTGCGATCTTGTTGACGACGTCCTGGCCGGTGACGACATGGCCGAAAACAGTGTGTTTGCCGTCGAGCCAGGGTGTGGGGACATGGGTGATGAAGAACTGGCTGCCGTTCGTGCCGGGGCCGGCATTGGCCATTGACAGGATGCCGGGGCCGGAGTGGGTGAGGCTTGCGTCGATCTCATCGGGGAAGGTGTAACCGGGACCGCCGGTGCCGGTGCCGAGCGGGCAGCCGCCCTGGATCATGAAGTCGGCGATCACCCGGTGGAAGGTGAGCCCGTCGTAGAATCTGTCACCCTTGGCCTTGGCGCCTCCGCCCAGGTCCTTGGTACCTTCGGCGAGCCCGACGAAGTTGGCGACGGTCAGCGGCGTCTTCTTGAATTCGAGCCTGCAGAGGATGTCCCCCTTGCTGGTTCTGATATTGGCGTACAGGCCATCCTTGAGTTGTGGTGTTGCCATTGCTGGTTCTCCGGCTGAGATTGAAAGTGAGATGGTGGCGACGAAAAGAAACAACAAAGTATGCATACTTTCTCCATGTGCAACGGGAAAAAACGCGCAGCAGGGCAATCCCGCCAATCGCCGGCGACTGCCAGTCGCCCGCCGCTTCGTTCTTGACGGTGCTGCCGTTTCCTTGTCTATTGCCAATCATTCCGACATCCGCCGGAGGGCCTGGAGGCTGCCGCCGGATGCCGCCAATACTACCACAAGAAACCCCCGGAGAGAAAGCTTTGTCTGCGCTCTACCGCCTGATCGTCGGGCTGCTGTTCTATGGCCTTCTGCCGCTGCTGCTTTCCTGGGTGCTGCTTACCGGCAGGCACAGAGACGGGCTCGGGGAGAGGTTCGGGTTCTATCCGAAACTCCCGAAAGAGCAGGGGCGAAAACGGATCTGGCTGCACGCCGCATCGGTGGGCGAGGTGCAGGCGGCGCGGGCCTTGGTTGCCGAACTGCGCCAGCTGCTGCCCCGGGCTGAGTTTGTGGTCACCACGATGACCCTGCATGGCCGCAGGGTCGCCGAGAGCCAGCTGGCAACGATCCCCTGCCGTCTTGCCCCCCTCGATGTGCCGGGGGTGGTCGGCCGGGTCATGAACAGGCTCGATCCTGATGTCTACGTCTGCCTGGAAACCGAGCTGTGGCCGCTCCTGCTGCACGAGGCCGCCTCGCGGGGGATTGCGGTGCTGCAGCTCAACGGCCGGCTATCGACGCAGGCGGCCGGCGGTTACCTGCGCTGGCGATGGTTCTTCCGCAGGGTGCTTGCCTGCTTTTCGGCGATGGCCGTCATCAGCGAGGCAGACCGCAGGCGTTATCTGGATCTCGGTGCCGACCCCTCGAGGATGCAGGTGCTGGGAAACGTCAAGTACGACCTGCGCCTGCCGGAGGATCCCGGGAAGGTGCGGGAGGAATTCGCCCGCAGGCTGGCAATTGCTCCGGAAACACGGGTGCTGGTGCTCGGCTCGACCCATGGCGGGGAGGAGGAAATGCTGCTGCCGCTGATCCGGTGGGTGACAGAGGCGGGCTGGCTGGTGATCGTCGCCCCCCGCCATCTGGAGCGCCTGGCTGCGCTGAGGACGTTGCTCGCGGAGCAGGGGGTGGCCTTTGACTGTTTCTCGGAACTCGATGGAGGGCAAAGGCGGGTGCATCCCGTGGTTGTCGTCGATTCGCTTGGGGAACTGGCCGGGCTCTACTCGATCGCCACCTATGTCTTCTGCGGTGGCAGCCTGGTCTCCCGCCATGGCCACAACCTGATGGAGGCGGCGATCTGGGACAAGGCTGTCTTTTATGGCCCGAGCATGGAGGATTTTCAAGACGCGGTCCAGTTGCTGGAGGCTGCGGGTGGCGGGTTCATGGTCGGCAGCGGCGAGGAGTTGATGGAGAGGGTCTGCGATTTCGAGCGGCATCCCGAGGCCTACCGGCTGGCCTGTGCCAGGGCCGGCGAGGTCGCCCGCGCCCAGCAGGGGGTGGCCAGGCGGCAGGCCGCTCTGGTGGCCGATTGCCTGTCCGGATGAGCAGGGGCGGCAACAGGGCTGCCGGCGGCCGGGACCGAAGGTGGCCATGGCGATCTGCCAGGACTGGACGCTCATTGACAGGAAGACTTCGTCGCAGCCGAGCAGGTACTCCGCCCACATCCGTTTGCAGCGGCTGTCACGGCTGTTCTGCGACCGCTGCCATGCCCTCTGGAACCAGAGGTTCCAGACCATCAGGATCTTGTCGGGATGCGCTCCGAGGTCGTGCATGTATTCTACCGCGAACAGCCGTGCGGTGGCCCTGGCGACATCTCGCCTGTTCGGCAGCGATAATTTGGGAAAGAGAGAGTCGCTGCCCCAGGGATCGCAACAGGCCTTCGTTGCGGCGCCGAGGCTCCAGTGGCCGAGGATTCCGTCGATTCTTCAGCAGCGTTGTGCCACCTGCATGAAGGGTGATGGTTTTTCCTGCCGAGGTGCTCGAGCATGCCGGCAGGAACACAGCAATTCGCCCCCTGTCCGCCCACGTACGATTCCCCAAAGTCCAATGTCCTCGTCGCTGAGGATCCGGGGGTGCCACCGCCGGTCATGACTCCGTATATCCCACCGGTCAGGGCTGTTGATCCGGGTGCCGGCAGGCGCGGGCATTGCAATCGACGTTCTTGGCCAGCATGGCGCACCTCTGTCGCTGCGCACCGCTGCTCGCCTTGGATGGTGCGGACGGGTGCGCCGTTTTACGGATGCCCTTCGGGGGCGACAAGCTCGATATCCAGCCGCTGGCGCTGCATTACCCCGTCCTTCTGTAGGCGTTCGCGGTCGATGGCGACAGTATCGCCCGGCCTGGCGTCGAGCAGGGCGATGCGGACGTCCTCCATGTCACGGACGGGGGTTGAGCCGATGGCGACGAGGATGTCGTTTTCCCTCAGACCGGCGTCGTCGGCGAGGCTTAGGGGGGTGAAGCCGGTGACCTGCAGCGATGACAGGCCATCCTGCTGCTGCGATTGCAGTACCACCCCCATCATCCCCTGCGGGGGAAGGGAAATGGGGGAAACGCTGAAGACGAGATCCGCGGTGGCCGCCGGATCAGTCTCCGCACCGTCGGAGGGGAGGCTGGCGACGGTTGCCTGGCTGATCTGCATGCGGCGCGCCAGGCGGGGCGGGATGCCGATATCCTTGCGGGCATGCTGGCTGCCGGCAATGACGATCATCCGGCGGCCGGGGTGCCGTTGCAGGTAATTGGCGATGTTTTCAGCCATGGCCTCGTCCCATAGTGCCTGGGCCTGGATGAACCCGGCGAACGATCCGTTGCCGTGGCCTGCGGTCTGGTGCATGCCATGGATCAGCGCGAGGTTCTCGGCGTAGCCGGGCAGACTGAGGTCGCGGTCCACTGGCAGGCTTTCTCTGGCGGCCTCCGGCAGTGCTTCCGGCGAGCCCGTCCGGAAGACGGTGCGGGTCACCTCCTGGTCGAGGTTGAGGCCGACGAGGGGGATCCTGTGGCTGCGGGCGAAGGTGATGATGTCCCGGTAGTAGCGATAATCGTGACTCCAGACCTGGAAGTAGCGGGAGGCCTTGAGAAAGCCCTTCTCATCGAGCGCGTCGTCACCACGGCTCCAGGCATCGAGGGCGGCCTGGCTGGAAACGGGGAACATCTCCATGCCGATTGCCAGGTCAGGGTGCTGCCGGTGCAGCGCCTCGATGAGCTGCAGCTGCAGGCGGTGGTCGGCCATGCTGGAGTGGGTCTCGCCGGCGAAGACGACCCTGGTCTCCCGCAGGCCGGCGACGATGCTGTCAAAGGGCTGCAGGGATATCGTGGCGGCACCGGCCGGCAGCCGGTCGAGGGTGTAGACTATGCCCTGCCCGGACTCGGCGGTCTGTTGCTCCATGATGCGTCCGCCCTCGAAGTGCAGCCGAGTGTACTTGCCGTAATGGCGGAGCCTGGACGCCGCCGCCGTCTCCCCGTGGCTCGCGCTTGTCACCAGGACTGCCGGCAGCCCGGGATTGAGCGGATTGCGACGGACCTCGAGGAAAAGGCCGGTTGCCGGCGTCTGCGGGCGGGCGAACAGCGAACGGCTGAGGGGATGGTCAAGGCCGAGAAAGAGGACGGCGCTTTCGGCAAGTTCGCCGGCCCTTACCTCGTCGGCGGCCCTGACCATCCAGCTGTCGTCGGCGAGCAGGTCGAGCAGCGGCTGGTAGGTGGACTGTGATGCCGCTGATTCGACGATAGCCAGCTTCTTCTTCGCACCAAGGAACTGCGACCAGACCGGCGGCAGCTCGGCCGGGTCGAGTCTGCGGAGAAAGCTGTATTCCGGGTCGATGCTCAATTGTAGCGGCAGGCCGTCTGTGGTAAGGGAAACCTCAGTCCTTTCGGCTGAGGAGGAGATGATGGCCGTCCTGGTGGTGCCGCTGGTGGCCACCACCACCGGCACCAGCAGGGAGAACGGGCGCTCGCTTTTCTGCGCCAGCGTGAAGCTGATGCGCGAGCCGTCTTCCGTCTGGCGCACCTCGAGGTCTTCGGCAGCAAGGGCCGGGATGTCCTGCCGGACCAGGCGATCGACGAAGAAGGGGGCGAGATCTTTGTCCGCCGCTTCGCTCAGTGCCTGTTGCAGGTCGCTCCAGGCGGCGGTTTTTCCGCGGTGGCGGGCATAGAACTGGCGGATGCCCCTGGAGAATGCCTCGCCGCCGATGCGCGCCTCAAGCTCGGCGAACAGCAGGGCGGCGCGGTTGTAACCGACGGCACGCACCGCCTCGGCCTGGGGCTGGCGATGGTCTGCGGAGCGGAAGGCCGACAGCGGGATGGCCGTGTCCTCGTCGACATAACTGAGATAATTGACGATGCGTTCCTTGCGGTCGGCGATCGCTTCGCCGCGATCTCTCCGGAAGGCATGGTCGGCAAGGAAGGTTGTCAACCCTTCGCTCCAGTTGCCCTGGTCGATGGCGACCTCGACGGAATTGCCGAACCAGGAGTGGAGTATCTCGTGGCCCAGCGAGGTCTCGCGGATGAACGGCAGGCGCAGCACCTGTCTGCCCAGGAGAGTGAAGGTCGGCAGGCCGAGGCCGGTAGGCTGCCGGTTGGCGGTCACCACGTAATGGTTGAAGGGGTAGGGGCCGATGTCGCGCTCGAAGCGGCGCAGGTAGGTGGCGGCCGACTCCAGGAAGGCAGTGGCGAGGTGCCTCTCCTCCGGGAAAAATGCGGTATGGACCCGCAGCCCGGGACGGACTTCGAGGCTGTCGAGGACATAGGGCGCGGCGGCGAAGTGCAGGCCCTGCACCGGCTGGGAGAAGCTGGCGCGGGCGGTTCCGCCCTCGGTGGCCAGCGGGAAACTGTCGGATTCGCAGATTGCGGTGAATCCCTCGGGAAGAGTGGCCGCCAGACGGAACAGCATCCTGCGGTCCGGCACCGGGTGCCAGTTCCCGAGCAGGACGATGCCGTCCGGCCCGATCCGGTCATCACCATGGCCGGATACCTGGCGGCTGTAGGAGATCAGCAGCTCACGGCGGTCCGGGGCTGCAGGGACCCGGAGCCAGTTTTCGTTGACCGGCGGTGCGCTCTCATTCTCTTCCCCGTGGCGAAGCTTTATGCTGCTGACTGCCAGGCCGGAGAGGTCGAGGTTGAGGCCGCTGCCCGGCGCGAGAAAGATCCTGGCGGTACCGTTCACTGTGCCGGTGCTCATGGAAAAGGAGACAGCGAGATCGTAGCCGCCTGGCTGGCTGCTGTCTGCCATGGCCGCAGGCGGCGAGGCGAGGGCGGCGAGCAGCAGGAAAAGGGCGGCAAGAAAGTGGACTGAGCGTGAGGGCATGTGGTACTCCTTGGTTGCTGATGCGGGATGGTCGACGGGAGATGAACCCACCGTCACATGACAAGAGTAATGCCGGAAGAGAGAGGATGCCAAGAAAAAGGGAGAAGAGCAGCATGCGAATACGTCTGATCGGCCTCAACGCCCGCTTCACCCATTCCTGCCTTGCACTGTTCTGCGTCCGCAACGAGCTGGAGCGGCATTGCCCGGAGGCTGACGTCGAGATCTTTCAGGGAACGATCAACGACGGGTACTTCGAGACCCTGCTGCGGATTGTCGAGGGTGATCCGGATGCCCTGTTTTTCTCGGCGGCAATCTGGAACAGCGACCTGATCAGGCGGTTGATAACGGATTGCCGCCGCCTAGTGCCGCAGGCCATGTTGGTGGCGGGAGGCCCCCAGGCCGGCGAGATCGGCAGAGACCTCCCACAAGGCCACTGTACAATTGTGACGGGAGAGATCGAGGCAGTTGGCGGGGAGCTGTATGATGACCTGCTGCACCGCCGCCTCCGTTCGCAGTATGCCGGAGCCTTCCTGCGATTGTCAGAAAAAAGCCTGGCTTTACCCTACCGGGACGAGGATTTTCGCCGGCATCTGCAGAACCGCCATGTCTACTACGAGAGTTCGCGGGGCTGTCCCTTCTCCTGCAGTTACTGTTTATCGGCGGCGGAACGGGGGG
>CAYYWK010000067.1:0-9247 GCA_964475345.1 uncultured Desulfobulbus sp. | reverse complement strand
CTCGGATGTCGGCTGGGTTGTCGGTCATTCCTACATCATCTATGCCCCGTTGATCCAGGGTTCCACCACAATCCTGTACGAAGGCAAGCCTATCGGAACGCCTGATGCCGGCGCTTTCTGGCGGGTGATTTCGCAGCACCGGGTCAAGTCGCTGTTCACCGCCCCGACGGCCTTTCGGGCGATCAAGAAAGAAGATCCGAAAGGTGAATTTATCAAAAAGTACGACATCTCCTGCTTCGAGTGCCTCTATCTGGCAGGGGAGCGCACCGATCCCGATACCCTGCACTGGGCGGAGGATATGATCGGTGTCCCGGTCATCGACCATTGGTGGCAGACCGAGACCGGTTGGGCCATCGTCGGCAATTGTCGCGGTATCGAACAGCTGCCGGTCAAGGAAGGGTCGCCGACCAAGCCCCTGCCGGGGTATGACGTCAAGGTGGTTGACGACGAATGCAAGGTGCTGCCGCCCAGCACCGAAGGCAACATCGTCATCAAGCTGCCCCTGCCACCGGGCAACCTGGTCACCCTCTGGCGTAACGATGAGCGCTTTATCAAATCATACATGAGCAAGTTCCCGGGCTATTACGAAACCAGTGATGGTGGGTATATCGACGAGGATGGATATGTCTATGTCATGGGCCGGATGGATGACGTCATCAATGTCGCCGGACACCGACTCTCGACCGGGGCCATGGAAGAAATCATCGCCGCTCATCCAGATGTGGCCGAATGTGCAGTTTTCGGCACCCATGACGACCTCAAGGGGCAACTGCCGCTCGGTCTTTTCGTCGTCAAGGCCGGTGTCACCCGCAGCAGCGAAGAAATCAAGGAAGAGCTGGTGAAGATGGTGCGCGAAGCCATCGGGCCGATAGCCTGCTTCCGCGAGGCAACGCAGGTGGCGAGGCTGCCCAAAACCCGTTCCGGCAAGATTCTGCGCGGGACGATGCGGGCAATCGCCGGCGGCAAGGACTACAACATGCCATCCACTATCGATGATCCCGCCATTCTCGACGAGATCACTGCCACGCTTGCCAAACTCGGCTATCCCAAACGTTAAGAAGGAAACGGCCGGACTGGCTTGAGAAAAGGGCCAGTCCGGCCGTTCTTGTCGACCATGATGCGGGGGGCAGCTTTGCTTCCTCCCGCCAGAGGATTATTTATGAAGATTCACGAATATCAGGCCAAGGAATTGTTCCGGAAATACAGTGTGCCGGTCCCCGAGGGACGCGTCTGCGAGACGGCCGGCGAAGTTGTCGAGCTAGTCGGCGGGCTGGGTTTTCCGGTTGCGGTCAAGGCCCAGATCCATGCCGGCGGACGGGGCAAGGGGGGAGGGGTGAAGGTCGCGAAAGATGCTGCCGAAGCTGAAGCCGCGGCCCGGTCCATTCTCGGCATGCAACTGGTTACCAAACAGACAGGGCCGGAAGGACGACTGGTTCGCAAAGTCCTGGTGGAGAAAGGCGTCAGGATCAAGAAGGAACTGTATCTTTCGATTATCCCCGACCGGGAGACGGCGGCCATAACCATCATCGCCAGCCGGGACGGCGGCATGGACATCGAGGAGGTGGCCGAGAAGACCCCCGAGCGCATCATCAAGGTTGCTGTCAATCCGCTGATCGGCATCCAGGGCTTCCACCTGCGCAATGTCTGTTTCGGGCTTGAGCTTGAACCAGAACTGATGAAGGCGGCATCGGCCGTTTTGAGAAACCTCTATCGGCTGTTTGTCGACTATGACTGCTCGCTGGTGGAGATCAACCCGTTGATCATCACCGAGGACAATGCCCTTCTTGCCCTCGACGCGAAGATGGACATCGATTCAAATGCCCTGTTCCGCCATCCCGATGTGGTGGCAATGCACGATCCGTTCGAGGACGACCCGGCTGAGGCCGAAGCGGCGAAATTCAATCTGAACTACATCAAGCTTGACGGCAACGTCGGTAACATGGTCAACGGTGCAGGACTGGCGATGGCGACGATGGATATCATCAAGCAGGCAGGGGCTTCGCCGGCCAACTTCCTCGATGTCGGCGGCGGAGCCAATGCCGAGATGGTGGAGAACGGTTTCCGCATCATCCTCAGCGACCCCAACGTGAAAGGCATCCTGATAAATATTTTCGGCGGGATACTCAGATGCGATGTCCTCGCCAAAGGCGTTGTCCAGGCCGCGCAGCAGGTGAACCTGACCGTCCCTGTCGTCGTCAGGAGGGAGGGACCAAATGTCGAGGAAGGTCGCAGAATCCTCGCCGAGTCGGGGCTGAAACTGATCAACGCCAGTGATCTGGCCGACGCCGCCAGCAAGGTCGCGGAGATTGTCGCCTGAGGCCACCGCAATTCCTTCAGGTTCAAGGCCGGCACGGGAAACAGCCATGAGCAGGGCCTGGGTGTTGAAGGCATCAGTCTGATTTCAAGGGAGCCGCCGCTCCATTACCAGTAGAGGCTAGAGATGAGTATCTTTGTTAATTCCCAGACGCGTGTTCTTGTGCAGGGTATTACCGGCAAGGAAGGGCAGTTTCACGCCAGGCAGTGCATCGAATATGGGACACAGGTCGTTGCCGGCGTTACCCCCGGCAAGGGCGGGCAAACGATGGATGCGGTGCCGGTCTTCGATACGGTAAGGGCGGCCAGGCAGGAAACCGGGGCCAATGCCTCGATGATCCTGGTCCCGCCTTCCTTTGCCGCCGACGCCATACTCGAGGCGGTTGACGCCGGTATCGAGCTGATAGTCTGCATTACCGAAGGAATTCCGGTAATGGACATGCTCCGGGTAAAGAACCATCTGGGGCATTGCGCATCGCGGTTGATAGGCCCGAACTGCCCAGGCATCATCACCCCCGGCGAATGCAAGATCGGTATCATGCCCGGCGCAATCCACACCCCGGGCGGACCGGTTGGCGTCGTCTCGCGGTCCGGGACTCTCACCTACGAGGTGGTGCATCAGCTCACTCAGGTCGGCCTTGGACAGACAACCTGCATCGGCATAGGTGGTGACCCGGTCAACGGCACGGGCTTCATAGACTGCCTGGAAGGATTCAACGCGGACGCCGCCACCGAGGCAGTGGTCATGGTCGGCGAAATCGGCGGCAGCGCCGAGGAGAAGGCGGCGGCCTGGATCAAGGAGCATATGAAGAAACCAGTGGTAGGCTTCATCGCAGGGCTGACCGCGCCGCCCGGCAGAAGAATGGGGCATGCCGGCGCCATCGTCAGCGGCGGCCAGGGGACTGCTGCCGCCAAGATCAAGGCGATGGAGGACAGCGGCATTTATGTCTGCAAGGATCTCGGCACACTCGGCCGTCTCTGCAAGGAGGCATTCTCCTGAGCGCTGACGGAGGTCGGAAGCGAGGGCTGCATCCGTGCAGAGAGGCATGTGGCCCCCGCCTTAACCACCCACTTTGGCGTGAACGTATTTCGCTCGTACAAGGCAAGGAGACATTATGAATACGCAGAACAGGCTGGACCACCTGGTGCGGCTTAGAGATCAGGCGCGCCTGGGCGGTGGTCAGGACAAGATCGACAAACAGCATGCCCAGGGGAAGATGACGGCACGGGAGAGGATCGAGATGCTGCTCGACCCTGGCTCCTTTGAAGAATTCGACATGTTCAAGACCCATCGCTGCCGTGATTTCGGCATGGATGAGACCGTTTATCCGGGCGATGGAGTGGTCACCGGGCATGGAACCATCGACGGGCGGATTGTCTATGTCTTCGCTCAGGATTTCACTGTTCTCGGGGGATCGCTGTCTGAGACCTTTGCCGAAAAGATCTGCAAGATCATGGACCTTGCGATGAAGAACGGGGCGCCGGTGATCGGCCTCAACGATTCCGGAGGGGCACGTATCCAGGAAGGAATCGAAAGCCTGGCAGGGTATACCGAGATCTTTCTGCGCAATGTCATGGCCTCCGGTGTTGTGCCGCAGATCTCTGCGATATTCGGCCCCTGTGCCGGCGGTGCTGTGTATTCACCGGCGCTGACCGATTTCGTGGTCATGGTGCAGAACAATTCCTACATGTTCCTTACCGGGCCGAAGGTTGTCAAATCGGTGACCCATGAGGACGTCACTGTCGAAGAACTAGGCGGGGCGGCCATGCATTCCTCGAGGAGTGGCGTTTCAGACTATGCCGCCACTTCGGGGGCCGATGCGATCAATTATATCAAGAAGCTGATGTCCTATCTCCCCCAGAACAACCTGGAATCGACGCCCGTTCAACCCTGCGATGATCTGCCGGGGCGCCTTTCCGAGCATCTCAACACAATCATCCCGGAAAACCCCAATGCCGCCTACAACATGAAGGAGGTTATCCTCAATACCGTCGACAATGGCGATTTTTTTGAAATCAAGGAGAACTTTGCTCCGAATCTGCTTGTCGGCTTTGCCAGGTACAATGGTGTCAGTGTAGGGATTGTCGCCAACCAGCCGGCGCACCTCTCCGGTGTTCTCGACATCGACTCGTCGGTCAAGGGGGCGCGATTCGTCCGCTTCTGCGATTGCTTCAACATCCCGATCGTCACCTTTGTCGACGTGCCGGGTTTCCTGCCCGGGACGGCCCAGGAGTACGGCGGCGTCATCCGCAACGGGGCGAAGATCCTTTATGCCTTTGCAGAGGCGACTGTTCCCAAGATCACCGTCATAACCCGAAAGGCGTATGGCGGGGCCTACTGTGTGATGTCGTCGAAGCATCTCCGCGGGGATATCAATTACGCCTGGCCTTCGGCTGAAATAGCCGTCATGGGAGCAAGAGGCGCGGTCGAGGTCCTTTACGGAAGGCAGGCCAGAAAGGCCGAGAATTCCGTCGAATTCCTCTCCGAGAAGGAGAAAGAATACCAGGATACAGTTGCCAATCCCTACGTTGCCGCTCAGCGCGGGTATATCGACGACATCATCGAGCCATCGGTGACACGCTCGCGGATTATCCGGGCGTTGGGGCTGCTGCAGAACAAGCGGGATAGCAATCCTATGAAAAAACACGGCAATATTCCTTTGTAGCCTGTCCGGGAAACGTCACAAGAGACAACTCTTCTAAGGAGAATGATTCATGGCGGTCAAGATCTTCATCAAACGCAAGTTGACGGGAAAGGAAGGTATAGAGCTTTCGCTGCTCCTCCAGAAACTTCGGGGGCTGACGCTGAATCAACCCGGATACATTTCCGGCGAGACGCTCAGGCGCATCGATCGTAACGATGAGTGGATGGTGATCAGCACCTGGCGGTCGGTCGAGGATTGGAACAACTGGGTGAACGATGACCGGCGACGGGTGGTGCAGGCCGAGATCGACGCCCTGCTCGGTAACGAGACAGAATATGCTATCTACGAATAAACCGGTCGTGTCGGTGGCAATGCTGTCTGGTCACACCTGTTGACGATACGAAATGATGATGCCGAACCCTGCAGGGAAAACCGAACGGGACGGCGGAAGAGGAATGGACATGGAAGAGCGGCAGAAGAAGATGGCTGCGGCACTGGCGGCTGTGAACGCCTATATGCAGCAGGAAACATCGCTTGCGGCGCAGGCCCCTGAGCCGGTACCCAGGACGGTACAGCAGGTCGAGGGGGGATGGGTGGTGAGCGGCAGAATGGAAATGATGACTATGCGCAGACTGATCCAGATGCGGGCCTTCGGCAAGGTCAGATAAGACCCGGATGATGGGATGAACATGTTGCGAAAGGGAGATGCGTGATGAGCGATACTGTAAAGATGACGGCACTACGATATGAAAGCGATCGGCCGAAGGCCAGGAACCCGGTCAAGATCATGGATCTCTCGCTACGGGACGGCCACCAGTCACTTTTCGCCACCCGCGGCCGGACCGAGGATATGATCCCGGTGGCCGAACTGATGGACGAGGTTGGTTTCTGGGCCATCGAGACCTGGGGCGGTGCCACCTTCGACACCATGCACCGCTTCCTCAACGAGGATCCCTGGGAGCGCTTGAGGACGCTGAAACGGTATATCAAAAAGACCCCTTTCTCGATGCTGCTGCGGGCCCAGAACCTTGTCGGCTATCGTAATTACGCCGATGACCTGGCCCTGGCATTTGTCGAGCGGGCAGCAGAGAACGGCATGGATGTCTTCCGCACCTTCGACGCCCTGAACGACTACCGGAATTTTGAAACGGTGGTCCGGCAGATAAAAAAGAGCGGCAAGCACTTCCAGGGGTGCATCTGCTATACCCTGACCGAGCCGCGGCTGGGCGGTGATGTCTACAACCTCGACTACTACGTGGCCAAGGCCAGGGTGCTGGAGGACATGGGAGCTGATTCGATCTGTGTCAAGGACATGGCCGGCCTGATGGCGCCCTATGACGCCTATCCGCTGATCAAGGCCCTCAAGGCGGCGGTCAAGGCGCCGATTCACCTGCACAGCCATTTCACCTCCGGCATGTCGCCGATGACCCATCTCAAGGCCATCGAGGCCGGCGTCGACATCATCGACACCTGCATGACCCCCTATGCCTACCGGACTTCCCATGCCGCAGTGGAGCCGCTGGTCATGGCCCTTCTCGGGACGAACCGCGACACCGGTTTCGACATCAAAAAGCTGGCGCAGATCAACGAGATTCTGGAAAAGCAGGTGATGCCCAAGTACAAACACCTGCTGGACGATTCGAAGGTCTCGATCATCGACATCAACGTCCTGCTGCACCAGACTCCTGGCGGCATGCTCTCCAACCTGGTCAACCAGTTGCGGGAAATGGATGCCCTCGACAAAATCGACGAAGTTTACCGCGAACTGCCGCGAGTACGTAAGGATCTCGGGCAGATTCCGCTGGTTACGCCGACCAGCCAGATCGTCGGTGTGCAGACGGTCAACAACGTTCTGCACGATACGCCCGAGGAGCGTTACAAAATGATCACCGGCCAGGTCAAAGACCTGTGCTATGGCCTATACGGCAAGACTGCGGTGCCGATCAATCCTGAACTGCAGAAAAAAGCCCTGAAGGGGTACCCGCGCGGTGAGGAGCCGATCAGCTGCCGGCCGGCGGAGGTGCTGGAGCCGGAGTTGGAGAAAGCCAAGGCCGAAATCGGTGATCTCGCTGCCGATATCGACGATGTCATCCTCTACGCCCAGTTCCCGGTGACAGGACGTAAATTTCTCGAATGGAAATATGGCAAGAGCGAAGCGCCGGCAAGTGTCAGGCCGATCACCCTGGAAGTGGTGAAGAAACGCGACGAACTGGTGAAAAAGGCCCTGGCTGGCGAGCTGATGGAGAAAAAGGCCGACACCCCTGTGAAGACGGCGAACCTGCGAACATTCAATGTCTTTGTGGACGGAGAGCATTTCAGCGTTGAGGTGGATCCGATCGGCGGTCCAGTGGCACCGCTCCCGCCGGCGGCGGCAGCCCCGGCGCCTGTTGCCGTCTCGGCCCCGGTGCAGAATGCCGCTCCGGCACCTCCGGCACCAGCGGCGGCCTCTGCCCGGCCGAGCGGGGAAGTGGCCGGAACCCTGCTGCTGGCGCCCATGCCAGGGATGATCGTCAAATATCTCAAGTCAGTTGGTGATGTGGTCACCAAAGGCGAGACGATTGTCGTCCTCGAGGCGATGAAGATGGAAAACGCCCTGAACTCCCCGTGCGACGGCGTGATCAAGGCGGTTCCGTTCAAGAGTGGTGACACGGTTGCCAAAGGTGCCTCGCTCTGTGTCATTGGCTAGCCGATATGCCCGGGAGCATCTGCCGAGGCAGGTGTTCCCGGCAGCGACTGGAGGATGCGGGCTATGATCATCCGTGAATTGAAAGGCAAGACTCCCCAGTACGGGCAGGGCTGTTTCTTTGCCGAAACCGCCGTCCTTGTCGGTGACGTGGTGATGGGGGATGAGTGCAGCATCTGGTACAACGCGGTGATCCGGGGGGACGTCCACTGGATACGGATGGGCAACCGGGTCAATGTCCAGGACGGGGCGGTCATCCACTGCACGTACCAGAAGTTCCCGACAACCATCGGCAACAGGGTGTCCATCGGCCACAATGCCATCGTCCACGGTTGCACGATCCATGACAATGTCCTGATCGGCATGGGGGCGATCGTCATGGACGACTGCGTAGTGGAGAGCCATACCATTGTCGCCGCCGGTGCGGTGGTCACTCAGGGCACGCGGGTGGAAGCGGGGAGCATCTATGCCGGCGTTCCGGCACGGAAAGTCAAAGATATCAGTGAGAAGCTGATATCCGGAGAGATCGAGCGGATAGCCGATAATTACGTCAAGTATTCCGGTTGGTATCAGGAAAAATAAGCGTGCGCACTCTCTTGTCTGGCCGGATCAGTGAGCGAGGGAAGCGGATTCCCTGATGCATCCGAGCAATTGATCGGCTGCGGCGGTCGGGGACAACCGCCCGGCTGCCACTTCGTCCCGCAACCGCGGCAGGAGAGCCTTGATCTTAGGATTATCATAGAACCATTGGCGCAGTCCCTCGTCGAGCAGAAAGCCCATCCAATCGAGTGACTGCGTCTTGCGTTTGGTTTCCAGCAGGTTCGCATCGTTGTGGGCGGCCCGGTGGTCATTGATGGTCTTCCAGACGGCCTCCATCCCCGTCATCTCCAGTGAGCTGCAGGTGAGGACCGGAGGAGTCCAGACCGGGTCGGAGCGCATCAGCAGATGCAGCGCGGTCTGGTAATCCTTCTGTGCCATCTGGGCGCGCAGGACGTTGTCTCCGTCGGCCTTGTTGATGACGATGGCATCGGCGACCTCGAGGACGCCTTTCTTGATGCCTTGGAGCTCATCACCGGCTCCGGAAATCATCAGCACCAGGAAGAAGTCGACCATAGAAGCCACCGTGGTTTCGGACTGGCCCACTCCCACGGTTTCGACGATGATCACATCATATCCGGCAGCCTCGCAGACCAGCATCGTCTCGCGGGTCTTGCGGGCGACACCGCCAAGGGTGCCCTGGGAAGGAGAAGGGCGGATGAAGGCCCGGTCATTGACCGCCAGTCTCTCCATCCTGGTCTTGTCGCCGAGGATGCTTCCGCCGCTGCGGCTGCTGCTCGGATCAACGGCCAGGACCGCAATCCTGTGGCCCAGTTCGGTGAGCATGTTGCCGAATCCTTCGATGAAGGTACTCTTTCCGGCCCCGGGGACACCGGTGATGCCAAGGCGGTAGGATGTGCCGGTATAGGGCAGCAGGCGGTCAAGAACCATCCTGGCTGTTGCCTGGTGTGCCGGCAGGCTGCTTTCGATCAGGGTGATGGTGCGTGCCAGCGCCAGTCTGTTCTGTTGCAGCACGCCGTCTATGTAGTACTGGGCATCGTTCACTGAT
>CAYYWK010000066.1:0-9363 GCA_964475345.1 uncultured Desulfobulbus sp. | reverse complement strand
CGGAATCCCGAGGTTGAGGGCATCCATCAGGTCGACACCGAAGACGTACAGCATCACGCGGGTGGTGCAGAAGACGCCGACCTTGACGACGGCCACTGCATGGAGCAGCGCCGAGACGGGTGTCGGTGCGACCATAGCACCGGGCAGCCAGTGATGGAAGGGCATGACGCCGTTTTTGGCGAAGCCGAAGAGGCAGAAGATATAGAGCATTGTCACCAGGACTTTATTGGCGCCATCCGGGAAGATGCCGGTGGAGATGTTGGCGGCGAAATCCAGCGTGCCGGTCATGACGTAGATCAGAATCATCGCCGGCAACAGAAACGCCTTTGCAGTCGCAGTCAGATAGACGATGTACTTGCGAGCTCCGCTGTACCCCTCCTGGTCTTGATGATGCGCAACGAGCGGGTAGGTGCAGATCGAGACGATCTCGTAGAACAGGTACATGGTCAGCAGGTTGTCGGAGAAGGCAACGCCAATGGCACCGAAGATCGCCAGCGCGAAACAGGCATTGAAGCGTGTTTGAGCATGCTCCTTCAGCCCCCGCATGTAGCCCATCGAATAATAAACGGCTATGGTCCACAGCGATGATGCAACCAGGGCAAAGATCATCGACATGGCGTCGGCTCGGAGGGTGATGGTCAGGCCCGGCAGGATGGTGAAGAGTTGCAGAAAGAGGATCTTTCCTTTCAGCACCGCGGGTATCAGAGAACAGACGACGCCAAGCAGCAGGAATGATGCGACCGAAGAAATTCCTTCCCGGACGTTCTCGTCATCTCCTCTGAACATTACCCCGAGTGCCCCGATAAGGGGAATCAGCAGGGCAACGAGCAGCATGGGGGAACTGATGGTATGTATATCCATATCCGGCGTTTCCTTCTCTAACCTTTCAGTTGCACGGCATCTTCCGTATCGATCGATTTGTTGTGACGGTAAAAGGCGACGATGATGCTGAGACCGATGGCGGCTTCGGCAGCGGCGATGGCCATGATGAACAGGGTGAAGATCTGTCCGAGAGCGGGATCCGGGGCGGTGAAGCGGTTGAAGGCCATGAAATTGACAGAGGCTCCGGCCAGCAGCAACTCAGCGGCTATCAGCATGCCGATCAGAGTTCGACGGGTTGTGATGCCGTAGATGCCCAAACCGAAAAGCACTGCACCGACGATGAGGTATGTGGTCAACTGGTTGAAGAGGGTCAGGAGTGTCATCAGTTTTCCCTCCCTCCCCGGGCGATAACGAGCGCTCCGAGGATGGCGATGAGCAGGACGATGGAAATAAGCTCGAAGACCATCGAGTGACTGGTCAGGAGCTGGATGCCGATGGTCTTCACTGTCCCGGTGTTGATCTTTGCCGAACTCGTCCATTCGGTTTTGAAAGCAAGGGTGATCAGGCCAGAAGTCAGTAAAATTGCTGTCAAAGCACCGGCAGGACCCGAGAGCGGGCTGGATGGGCCACGCTTTTTCTTCTCTTCCGGCGCTGCCAGCATGATGGCAAAGGAAATGGCGACAGCGACTGCTCCTATATAGATGAGCACGTGCATCATTGCGATGAAGGGTGAATTCAGAAAGTAGTAGATCCCGGCTACCCCGATAAAGCAGACCACCAGGCCGACCACCGCCCGCACCAGCCTTTCCGCGCAGCAGGCGACCAGCCCCCCGAACAGGGTGACGCCGAGGTTGAAAAGAAAGATCAGGCCGACCATCCCGTCCGCTGTGAACAGAGTCTTCATCATTGTTTCCTCTCCTTCAGGCGCTTGAGCAGGTCGATGTGGTAGTCCTCTTTGCGGGTGCTGGCGAGATTGTATTCTTTGGAATACCTGATCGCTGCAAAGTTGCAGGAATCCGCACAGGACCCGCACAGCGAACATTTTGTGAAATCAAGCACATAGGACGTCAGTATTTTTTTCTTGCTGCCCTCAGGTTTTTCGCCGCTGATACTGATACAGTTGGATGGGCAGGCTTTTTCGCACATGCCACAGACAACGCAGAGCGGATTACCTTCCTCATCGGGAATGAGTTCAATATGGCCCCTGTATCTGGCCGGCATTTTCTGGCTCTGGTGCGGATAAAGCAGGGTGACCTTCGGTTTAAAGAATTCCCGGAAGGTGATGCCCATGCCTACGAGCAAGCTCCAGAACCCCGCAGCGATATCACTGAAATATCTGATCATGGGTTGAACACCTTCAGAAGGCCCGCAGTAAACAGCAGGTTGAAGAGGGAAAGAGGGATCAGAACCTTCCAAGACAGGTTGAGCAGGCTGTAAATGGTGGTTCGGGGAAAAGTCCAGCGGATCCAGATGAAGGTGCAGATCAGCACGTAGATCTTGACGATGAACCACCAGACCCCGGGAAGCAGGCCAAAGGGGCAATCCCAGCCGCCAAGAAACAGGATGGTGGTGAGGCAGGCGCCGATGACGATGTTGGCATACTCACCCATGAAGAAGAGACCGAATCCCATGCTTGAATATTCGGTATGGAAACCGGCCACCAGTTCGCTCTCGGCCTCGCCGAGGTCGAAGGGGGCGCGGTTGGTCTCAGCCAGCGAGCAGACGAAAAAGATCAGAAACGAAACCGGCATCAGGATATTGAACAGGCCGGCTTTCAACGGCCAGATGTTCCAGTGCCAGAAGCCGCCGGCCTGTTTGCCGACGATCTCCATCAGGTCGAGGGAGCCTGCGATGAGAACCACGGTGATGGTGGTAATCAGCATCGGGATCTCATAGGCAACCGCCTGGGAAACGGCGCGGACTGAAGAGATCATCGAATATTTATTGCGTGAGCTCCAACCGCCCATCAGCAGGGCCATGGCGCTTGTCGAGCCGAAGACGAAAATCATCAGCAGCCCGATGTCCATGTTATGGGCAACGATCTTTTCACTGAATGGAATAGTGACGAAGCTGACAATGGTGGGAAACATTGCCAGCACCGGGGCGATGACAAAGATGATCTTGTCGACTCCGCCAGGGATCAGCAACTGTTTGGTCATCAGCTTGATGCCGTCGACAGGCGGCTGCAGCAAGCCCCACGGACCATTTTCGAGAGGACCGGGCCGACGCTGGATGAATCCGGCACCCTTTCGTTCTGCCCAGACCAGGTAGGCGGCGTTGGCAGCGACAAAGGCGATGGCGATGATGACAGCGGCCAAGACGTTTATCAGAGTGAGTGTCATACGGGTTCCTTATCTGTCCATCTCAGGAATGACGAGGTCGAGACTGCCCATGAAGGCGAGTGCATCGGCGATCAGCATTCCGCGGCACGCCTCATCGAAAAGATGCATGTTGGAATATGTCGGTGACCGCAGTTTGAGACGATAGGGGCTTTTGTCGCCGTCGCTGACAATCCGGATGCCGAAACTGCCGCGGCCGGCCTCAACGGTGTGATAATAGTCACCAGGAGGCAGTTTGATGATCTTCGGTTTCTTTTCCGGATTGACCGGACCATCCGGCATCTTGTCCAGGCCCTGTTCGATGATTCGGAGCGACTGTTCCATCTCTTCCATACGGACATTGTAGCGGGCGTAGGAATCACCTTCGTTGTATACCGGAATGTCAAAGTTGAATTCCTGGTAGACCGAGTACGGTTCATTGCGACGTACATCGTAGTCGATCCCGGAACCGCGGGCTACCGGTCCGGTCGCACCATACCGCTGGCACATCTCGGCCGAGATGGGGCCGATGCCCTGCAGCCGTTTCATCAGGATGACATTGGTGGTCACCAGCTTCCGGTACATTATCAGAGCCTCGCGCATCCTTTTGATGAAGCGCCGAGTGCCCTCGATGAAATCGTCGTCAACATCGTTGTAGACCCCGCCGAAACGGAAGTAGCAGTACGTCAGGCGGGATCCGGTAACGGCTTCGAGCAGGTCGAGGATCTGCTCGCGATCGTCGAAGGCATACATCAACGGAGAGAAACCGCCGAGATCAAGAACAAAGGCGCCAAACCAGACAAGGTGCGAGGAGATGCGGTTCAACTCCACCGTAATTGCCCGGATGTACTCGGCCCTCTCCGGGACTTCGATCCCTGCGGCCTTCTCCACCGCCAGCACGTAGCCGTGACAATAGGCCATGGCGGAGAGGTAGTCGAGTCGGCTGAGGTTGGGGAGGTACTGCGTGTAAGGCCGGTTTTCGGCCATTTTTTCATGCATCCGATGGATATAGCCGATGACGGTTTCAGCGTCATAGATATATTCGCCGTCCATGGTCATCTTGACCCGGAGAACACCGTGGGTGGCCGGATGCTGCGGCCCCACGTTGAGCACGAAAGTCTCGTCCGGTTGCAGGACAATGGGCTCGCTCATGCTTTGAAATCCTTCAGGAGAGGGTGAAAGTCGGCATCTTCGGGCAGCAGCAGCGGAATCAGGTGGGGATGGCCCTCAAAAGTGATGCCGAAGAAATCATGGGTCTCTCGTTCATGCCAGTTCGCCCCGCTATACACTCCTGTTATGGTGGGAAGAACCGGGTTGCTTCGGGAAGTGCGGGCACGCACGACTATGCGGCAGAGATCAAAGTCGTAACGGCTGAAATCGTAGACTGCCTCCAGTTCCCCTTCTTTGATCCAGTCGACTCCGGTGATGGTCTCGATGAAGAAACCCGCATCAAAGAGGATCTCTGCGACGGCGACGAGCTGCCCGGGGGCCACTTTGACGTCGAGATGGTAACCTCGTTCGGCGTAGTTTCGATCAAAGACGCCTAAGGCCTGTTCGGCTTGTGACGGTGTCTCGCCGGCATTCTCCCCTCCTGACGAATCAGGAAATGGCGGGAAGAGATCTGTCAATCGTTCTTTTACCGTGTCGATTATCATTGGTCCTTCCGATCGGAGTGCAGCACGTTTCCTGGTTCCTTCATTCCGCCGTGACTTTCGGCCATCGGCGCCAGCCGGTGATTTTGTGCTCAAGTTCGATGATGCCTTCTATCAGTGCCTCGGGTCGAGGTGGACAACCGGGGATGTAGATATCGACCGGCAGGAATGTATCCGCTCCTTCGATAATGCTGTACTGTCCTTCGTACACGAAAGGACCGCCGGATATGGCGCAGTTTCCCATGGCGATAACCCATTTCGGCTCTGGCATCTGATCGTACAGGGTCTTGATTCCCGGGGCCATTTTCTTGGTTATGGTGCCGGCGACGATCATGACATCGCTCTGCCTCGGAGAAGGGCGGAATACCTCCGCGCCAAACCGGGCAAGGTCGAAACGGGCGCAGCCGGCAGCCATCATCTCAATCGCGCAGCAGGCAATTCCGAAAGTCAGCGGCCAGAGGGAATTCGCTCGGCCAAGGTTTATCAGCTTGTCGGCGGTGGCGAAATGAATCAGTGACGATGGTAAATTTTCCGTTCCCACTTAAATACTCCCTTGATCCATGCATAGATGACAGCCAGAGACAGAATGGCGACAAACAGGAAGATCTCGACAAAATCCCGGTAGGCAAACATCGCGTCGTTATAGGCGAGAGCCACAGGAAAGAGAAAAAGGACATCAACATCGAAAGCGAGAAAGATCAGGGCGTAGAGATAAAAGACCACGCCGTAGCGGATCCAGCTGTCACCGATGGGATCCATGCCGCATTCAATCGGCTGGTTGGTTTTATTGTGAATGTTCCTGGTCTTCAGCGGCATGAAGAGATAGACAATGGCAATCGGTCCCAGGGCAAAGGCGAAACCGCCCAGGATAAACGCCGTGATCCAGAGCACGCTGTCACGATAGAGAAAATCGGTGAATTGAGGGTCCATGACGAAGTGGTTTCGGTTGTGGGAATGTTCT
The DNA here is from genome assembly GCA_964475345.1 of uncultured Desulfobulbus sp. GTDB lineage: Bacteria > Desulfobacterota > Desulfobulbia > Desulfobulbales > Desulfocapsaceae > Desulfoprunum. The sequence continues at coordinate 3,610 of CAYYWK010000066.1, read as the reverse complement.
GTAACTATAAAAGGGGAAAAGCTTTATTTTGTATATTCAATAATAGTGATATAAGTCATATAAATTACTGCTGTATGACTGTCAATATAAAACGTACTGAAAAAACTTACTTCAAGAAAGTGACCCTGACAAGAGATTCCGGTGGAGGTGATTGCGAGAGGCACCTGCAGGCCATGCTCACCGCAAATATCAAAAAAACTTGAGAAATGCAGGATACCTGCTATGATGCGGAGGCGTAGCGCAGGCAAGAATTTCCTTTGTTACAAGAGCAGCTGAATTTCAGGGTGGTGTATGTCTATAACATTGAGACAACTGGAGATTTTCATAGCCGTTGCCGAGACTGCCCAGGTGACCAAAGCAAGCAAGAAACTGTTTGTTACCCAGTCTGCCGTCAGCATGGCTTTGGCCGAATTGGATAACCAGCTTGGCGGGTCACTCTTCGATCGCCACGGCAGGAGTCTGCTGCTCAATGCCCGTGGCCGCTATCTCCTGCCGCTGGCCAAGGATATAACCTGCCAGGTCAGCAACATCGAGACGATCATGTCTGAGCGGAACGATACGCTGGAAGGGCAGATTGATATCGTTGCCAGCACCACCTTGGGGAATTATATCCTGCCATATCTGGTCGGTGCGTTTCGCCGGGTTCACCCACGGGTTCACATCAATCTTCTTGTCTTCAATACAGGCTACGCTGAAAAGCTGATTCTCGACGGGAAAGTGGACATAGGTTTCGTCGAGGGGCCGCTGTCGAAGAACAGGGAATTGCGGATTCACCCCTGGTTCCAGGATGAACTGGTGATTCTCGTTGGCGCCACCGATCCTCTTGCCCATAACGAGATCTTTGACGTCAGGAAGGATATCAAGGATCGCAAATGGATCCTGCGAGAGAAGGGTTCAGGGACGGAAGCTATTTTCCGCGAGAAAATGAAGGAGTATTTCCAGGATATTAGCGTTGTCATGGAAATGAGCCATCCCGAGGCGATCAAGCGGGCAGTGGAGGCCGGTGCCGGCATAGCCTGCCTGTCGGCTCTCTGCGTCTGCCGGGAGGTGGAAAACGGCTGGTTGAAGAGTCTGCGGGTGGAAGGTATCGATATGAAGCGCCAGTTGCAGATCATCTCCCGCAATGACCGTGAGATCAGCGATGCCCACGCGGAGTTCCTCAACTTCTGCGAGGTGATGTCGACCTGCAGCGATGAGAGCGTCTGTCTCTCCTCGCCCTGGAAACTCCAGTCGCTGCTGGCCAGGCATTCCTCCCAGAAGAAACAGGCGATTCTTTAGAGGTTGGCCAGTCGGCTGCCTCGCCTGTTTCAGTAGAGCACTTCCTTCAGCGTCAACCCGCGTGCGGGGGCGGTCGGTCCTGCCGCAGTCCTGTTCCTGGCCTGCAGAATATGGTGGAATTCATCCACCGCAAGTTTCCCCCGGCCAACATCCAGCAGCGTTCCCACGATGTTGCGGACCATCTGGCGAAGAAACCCGTCACCGATAAAGCTGAAGAAATAGTCGTCCACACCCGATTGATGCAGATCGGCGGAAAAAATGGTCCGCACCGAACCTCTCCCGTCGATGATGTTTTTGTCACGGGAGCCACTGTTCTCAAAGGATGCGAAATCGTGGGTTCCCTTGATCAGAGACAGGCAGGACCGGAGAGCGGATGTGTCGATTGCTGCACGATGATGCAGGCAGTAACGGTGCTGCTGCGGCATCAGAACCGTTCCGGTGTGCAGCCGGTAGAGGTAGTGCTTGCCTTTGGCGGAAAAACGGGCGTGAAATGACAGGTCGACTTCGTCTGCGCTGAGTACGCGTATCTCAGGTGGCAGCATTGAATTGAGGCCGTTGCAATAGGCTCGGGGATGAATAGCGCTGGCAGACCGGAAATTTGCAACCATCCCCTCTGCATGAACACCGGCATCGGTTCTGCCAGCGCCGTGGAGTATGATCTGTTCGCCGGTCATGACGATCAGCCTGCTTTCAATCTCCCCCTGGATTGTGGCGGTGCCTTTCTGGCGCTGCCAGCCGCAGTATTCGGTGCCGTCAAAGGCTATCAGCAACCTGATATTCCGTGCGACGCTCATGCGTGATGAATTCGAGCAGATACCGGGGGGCGGTTCATGGAAAGAGCGGAACTGCTGCAAGCCCCGCTGTTTCCTCAAAGCCGCACATGATGTTCATATTCTGTACAGCCTGACCGGCAGCACCTTTGACGATATTGTCGATAGCCGACAGAACGATGATTCTGCCGGTCCGCTGATCGATGCAGAAACCGATGTCGCAGAAGTTCGAACCACGCACGTACTGGGTTGCCGGCAGGGCGCCCGGCGGCATGATTCGGACAAAGGGCTCATTGCCATACCGTGCCCGATACAACTGGAAGATCGCATCAGCAGTGTAGCCGGGTTGAAGTTCGGCGTATATCGTGCTGAGAATGCCTCGCGAGATGGGCAGCAGGTGCGGGGTGAAAGACACTGTGATTGCCGAGCCTCCCAACATGCTCAGCTCCTGTTCGATTTCCGGTGTATGGCGATGAACGCCGCCGACTTTGTAAGCCCGGAAACCGTCAGCAACTTCGCAGAACAGGCTGCCGAGTTGAGCGGTGCGGCCGGCGCCTGAAGTCCCAGATTTCGAGTCGGCGATGATGGTCGCCGGATCGATCGCTCCGTCTTGCAGCAGAGGAGCGAGGGCCATAATGATCGAGGTCGGGTAACAGCCCGGGTTTGCCACCAGGCTTGTCGTAGTGATTTCCTGCCTGTGGATCTCAGGCAGGCCATAGACTGCTTCTTGAAGATGCTGGGGAGAGGAGTGGGGCTGGTACCACGCCTCATAGATCTTTTGCTCTTTCAACCGAAAATCGGCAGAGAGATCAATGACTTTTTTCCCGGCCAGGCGCAGGTGCGGGACCAGGTCCATCGCAGTCTTGTGAGGCACAGCAGTGAAAAACAGATCGGCACTGGCACTCAGCCGGTCGATGTCGGGATTTTCACAGACCAGTTCAACGGTATTGCGGAGGTTGGGGAAGACTTCAGACAATGGCGAGCCTGCGAATTGTCTCGACGTAACCAGGGTAAGCGCCGCATCCGGATGGTTGCTGAGCAGACGGGCAAGTTCTACGCCAGTATAGCCGGAAGCTCCGATAATCGCGACATTCAGCATGTTGTTTCCTTAAAGAGAGATGTGAGTATTTCTGCAATCAGGGGGCTGGGGCGATCCGAATTGCTGTCAGCAACTGGGAAAGGACAGCTTTTTCCTTGAAAAAAAACAGGGGAATAACAGACCTGCTGTTATTCCCCTGGATGTCGTGCTGGTGTACCCGTCGGTCAGTCGATGAATCGACTGAAGTGGATGCAGTGTCTGAAATCGTTTTAGCGCTTGGAGAACTGGAATTTGGCGCGGGCGGCCTTTTGCCCGTATTTCTTCCGCTCTTTGGTTCTTGGGTCGCGGGTGAGCAAGCCGGAGCGTTTCAGCGGTACCCTGTTCTCGGAGTCGACATCGAGCAGGGCTTTGGAGATGCCATGAGCCAGAGCTTCAACCTGTGCCGATTTGCCGCCGCCTTTGAGGGTGGCCATGACGTCGTATTTCAGAACGTTGTCGGTAACCTTGAAAGGTTTTTCAATCT
>CAYYWK010000065.1:0-9402 GCA_964475345.1 uncultured Desulfobulbus sp. | reverse complement strand
CGAGGGAAGCCCGCGCCGCCACGGCATCGTCGAACCCGTTGGCCGCCGCCAGGTTGAACCAGGCGTAGGCGGCCGTCAGATCCGCCTGTTCCACCCCGTTGCCTGTTGACAGCATGATGCCGAGATTGTACTGGGCAATCGCCAGTCCCGACCTGGCTGATTGCTCAAACAGTTTGAACGCCTTTTCCGGGTCCTTGCCCGCGCCGTTGCCGAGCACGTACATGAACCCGAGCTCGTTCTGGGCATCGCGGTCGCCATTTTCCGAGGCCTCCTCATACCAGCGCACCGCTTCGGGATAATTCTTGGGCACGACCTGCCCGACCAGAAAGGTCTGGCCGATGATCTTCTGAGATTCAGGGCTGCTCTTGCCGTTGATCGCCGCCTGGTAGAGCAGGCGAAAGGCCTCCCTCGGGTTCTTGACGGTTCCACGGCCAACGAAATACATCCCTCCGGCGATGAACTGGGCCTCGGCGTCCCCCATCCCCGCTGCCTCAAGGTACAGCGCCAGCGCCCTCCCGTAATCCTGCCCGACACCGATACCGTAATAGTATTTCCTGGCCGTCTGCTTCAACCGCTCAGTCGCGGTAGCCGGCAGGACAGCAACCGGCAGCATGGCCAGTACGACCACCACGACCTGCACTCCCCTGATGCACCACTGCCAAAATCCGCTGCTCATGCGTCCACCTCCAACTCGACAGCTGCACACTTTCCCTGCAGGCGTTACCCCATCAACCCCTCCGTTGTCCCGCCAGCAGCTCGTCGAGCTGCACCTGCGCAAATTCGAGCGATGGGTCGAGCGTCAGGGCGATGGTGAAGAAATGGATTGCCTCCTCATGCCTGCCGAGACGGTTGTAATTGACCCCGATGTTGGCATAATCGATCCCTGAAGCGGGGTTGATGGCGACGGCACGCTGAAAATGCTCGATCGCCTCGAGGTAGCGCTGCTGTTTGAACAGGCAGACACCCATCAGATTGTGGATGTCGAAACGTTCCTCGTCTTCGGCGAGACCCTTCTGCAGGACGTCGATCGCTTCCGCATAGCGCTCCAGATCCTTCAGGCAGCTGCCCTTGTAGGAATAGATGTAGGGCAGATCCTCCGCCTCCGGTGACAGGGACAGGGCCCTGTCGAAATACGCGATGGCGGCCAGGCAATCCCCGGCCTCTGCGGCATTTCTGCCCCGGTAGAAGGAAAGATAATACGCCCCGGGCAGCAGTTCTTCCATCTGTCGCAGTTTGCTTTCCTTCTCCTCCGGATCATCGATCAGTTCCTCCACCAGTTTTGCCGAAAAGAGGCCGACATCCTCTATCATCGACCTCTCCCGGAAATGGGCTCCGGGCACAATGGTGTAGAGGGCCGGGATGTCGAGCTGCGGGTGACGGACATCGATCATGAACACCTCCAGGTCGATTGTTTCCAGCGCGGCGATGCAGCCTTCCACCTCGACCTTGATATTGTCGTTGGCAAGATCGACCATCTGGTCGATGCTGATTGTGGAAGGCGACGTCGTCACATACTCGACGTCCTTCATGTCCAGCGGCTTCGGCAGACCCGAGGCGACATAGTTCGAGCCGGTGTTGAAATCACCCGCCAGCTGGGCCACCTCCGTCACCGCCCGGATCAGCGCCTTTTCCGGGTTGGGCGTGGTGCCGGCGGTATAGACGATTTCGCTCTTTTCCGGAAATGTCGAGCGGTCGATGGCCAGCGCCCCCACCGTACAGATGCCGGTATCCAGCGAAAAATCGTTCAGATAGAGTTCAATGCCGTTCCTTTCGAATTTTTCAAGCAGTTCAACGGCCACCTGGTCCCTGATCGAGCCCCGATCGATGGCAGGGGTGGCGATTCTGTTGCGGTTGATCAGAGAGCAGACATGCCGCTCGACGATCTCGCAGATGCCCTGCAGCGCCGCCTCCTCATAGGTGTTGCCGGCGGAAGGACCGTTGAACTCGTTGATGGCGAAAAACCACGAGAAAGGAATCAGCACCTTTTCGCCGCGGGTCATACTGGTGCCCCAGGTCCACTGCATCGGGATATCCTCGAGAAGGGCCTCCAGCCTCGCCACATCCGTTGTCTGGTCATGGACCGACCGCAGCAGCAGCGAGATGTCCATGACCGGATAACCCTGATCCCGCATCGCCCTGTAATCACCGACCATGAAATTTTCCGGAGTGTTCTTGAAAGAAAAGAAGGAAAACCTCTCGGCCAGTTCCATGCAGGCGCTGGCCTCGGCCTGCACCGGGTGGGCTCCCTTGCCCATCTGTTTCCTGGTACCGGTCTGCCTGCTGGCGGCCTCACTGCAGACACTGAAGTAGACGGGGATATCCAGCCGACCGTTATCGATCCGTTTCACCTCGCTCAAAAGAACGAAGTCAAGAGTCTTCACCCTGGCGTAAAATTTTTCCAGCGTCTCCTCGGGTCGCAGGGCCTTGTCCTGATCGGTGGTGAAGGTCTTCAGGCAATCCTTGAGATCGATTTTTCTGTATTCCATGTCTATCCTTGTTGAAGTGTCCATTGAAAAAGAGCCGCGGCGTGCTGCCGGTCTCTGCCGCCGGCAGGATAGCAGTCCCATCCCCGTCGTCAACGAAAAACCCGCCGACAGCAGGTATCCGGCAAAGCGGACGCTGCGGTCAACGATTCCGACGAACTGGCTCCTCCCGGCTGCAACCGGGGAAACTTACACAGCAGTCCCGCCGGAATCCCCTTGAGACAGCGTAAGCGTGCAGCGTCTCTGCAGGGCGGCCATCCTCTCCGACCAGTTTCCGCTGCACAGGCAGCGTACCATGCGGCTGTCGCCTCCGGGACTGGCAATGTGCAGAACGAGGCGCTCGGCCGGCAGCAGCCCGGCGGCCCGCTCCGGCCATTCAATCACGGTAAGGCCACCCAGATGAAAATACTCGTCCAGCCCGAGATCTACAATCTCGCCGGGACCGTGCACCCGGTAGAAGTCCATGTGATAGAGGGGAATCCTGCCAAAGTACTCATGAAAAATGGCAAAGGACGGACTGGTGACATACTGGTCGGCGGGGACTCCCAACCCCTGGGCGATGGCCTGCGTCAAAGTGGTCTTTCCTGCCCCGAGATCGCCTTCAAGACAGATCACGTCGCCGGCGGCGGCTGCCTCTCCCAGCAACCGGCCAACAAGCTGCATCTCTGCAATATGACTGATCAACATGGCAAAGGTCTCTTCCATGGTCTGTGGCGGCAAGCCGCCTCCCTGTACCCGGTATAGCCGGCGATTGTGGATCCCATAAAAAAACCCCGATCGACAGTGTCAGCCGATCGGGGTTACGACTCGTCCACCAAAGGTCGTCAGCGGATCTTGACTACGTTCTCAGCCTGCAATCCCTTGTCCGTTTTGGTCACGGTGAATTCAACGGCCTGCCCTTCCTCGAGGCTGCGGAACCCCTCCCCCTGAATGGCGCTGAAGTGAACGAAAACGTCGGCCTCACCATCAGGTCTTTCCAGAAATCCGTATCCCTTGCTCGCATTGAACCATTTGACTTTTCCTCGAACACGATCAGACATACCAACCGACCTCCAGCGTAGCGACAGGACATCCACTCCCTGTCAATGAAAAAACGTGCACACCTCCGCCTGCGGTTTCTCCTGACAAGATGGAGAACATGTCTCTCTCTTATCAGATATATTTTCCGCTCGTCAAGGGAAAAGAGCAATTTTTCATCAAGAAACAGTTATTTAGGAACTGTTGCCAGGTTGCGGTGACTCGCGGCATGCCATATTTTCAATATTTTTCATTGCTTGACTTTTCCACCCTCGGCAATCCACCACGTGGTCAACAGCTGGAGATAGTTGTAATACAAAGGTAAATTGAGGGGTTGCCCGAATTTCGGGTAGTAGCTGAGGCGGTGTCCGTTCAGGTACCAGTTGGGAACGAGAAAGTACCCATACCAGAGAACCCGGTCCAGCGCCTTGCAGGCCGTTGTCAGTTCTGCCTGGGAGTTTGCATAGATGATGCGGTCAACCAGGAAATCGACAACCGGCGAGGCGATGCCGGCGTAGTTGCTCGATCCGTTCCGGTTTGCCGACTCCGAATGCCAGAAATTCCGCTGTTCGTTTCCAGGGGATTGCGACTGACCGTAGACATGGACGATCATGTCGAAATCGAATTTCTGCAGCCGTTCCTCGTAGAGGGCTGGGTCAATGGTCCGGTAGCGCACCTGCATCCCCAGCCTCTCGAGGTTTTTGACGTAGGGAGCCATGACCCGCTCAAAGGTCGCTGACGAAAGCAGTATTTCAAAGCTGAAGGGTTGTCCTTGGGCATTGACCAGTTTGCCGCCCTTGATCGTCCATCCCGCCTCAGCCAGCAGATCCTTGGCCTTGCGCAGGTTGTCGCGCAGACCGGTTTTCCCCTCCGCTACCGGGGCCTGCAGCGGAGTGGTGAACACCTCCGGCGGCAAGTCGTCGCGGAACTTTGAGAGCAGCGCCAGTTCGTCCTCCGTCGGTAACCCGGTGGCAGCGAGATAGGAGTTGCTGAAGAACGAATTGCTCCTGGTATACTGGCCGAAAAACAACGATTCATTGGTCCACTCGAAATCAAAGGCCAGTCCCATGGCCTTCCTGACCCGGCGGTCTACAAACAGCGGTTTGCGGGTATTCATCAAAAAACCCTGCATGCCGGCGTTGTTCGAATGCGGGAAAACCCTTTTGACGATCTCGCCGCTGGCAAATTTCCCGCCTTGCATGTCACGTGCCCACTGCTTGGCGATATTGACCATAATCAGATCGAACTCGCCGGCTTTGAAGGCCTCCAGCGCTACAACCGGGTCCTTGTAGTACTTGATGACGATCTCGTCGTAATTGAACATCCCCTTGCGCATCGGATGGTCCGTGCCCCAGTAATCCGGGTTGCGTTTGTAGGTAATGGATTTGCCGGGATTGACGCCGGCGACGACATAGGGGCCGCTCGCCACCGGTGGCCGGAGCATGTCCGCGGACTTCGTCCCTTCGCCGAAACCGTAGGTTTCATAGAATTTTTTCGACAGCACCGGGATCTGAGTGGCTATCATGTACAGTTCCCGGTTGCTCCTGCCGAAGTTGAAGCGAATTCTCTGTCCGTCGAGAATTTCTGATCCGGTAATATCCTTATAATAGAACGAATAAAACGGGTGGACCTTGTCACTCTTCAGCGTTTCGAGGGAGAATGCGATATCCTCCACAGTCACTGGACTGCCATCGGAAAAGCTGGCCTTCTCGTTGAGAGTGAAGACCACCGAGAGGTTGTCGGCCGCCTTGTCGATATCCTTGACGATCAGCCCGTACTGGGCAAAAGGCTCATCCAGGCTGCTTTCGGCAAGGGTCTCGAAGACGAAGGAATCGAGGCCGAAGGGCGCCGACCCCTTCAGGATCAGGGGATTCATCTGGTCGAAGGAGCCGATGCTGTGCAGCACCAGTCGCCCTCCTTTGGGGGCATCCGGGTTGACATAGTCGACATGGGTGAAATCCGCAGGATACCTGAGTTGCCCGGCAAGTGACATTCCATGCGCGGCCAGGGCGGCATCGCAGGTCAGCAGAACGGCGAAAATCGGGGCGAGAAAACGGCATACGGCAGTCATGGCACGACTCCTGGAAACGGGTGAAACAGGGCAGCGGGCAAGAGGCAAATATGGTCTCGCCAGCATGGCAGTTTTCGGTTAATCTGATCAGTTCCTGACTGGATCACGTTACCGATCCATCTTCCGGACTGGTACGCATAGTACCACGTTCGCCGCGAGAAGCAAATCCCGTCGGGTTTGTGCAGATATCCGTCATTTTTCTTCTGGAGCTCATCAATGGGACAGACTATAGCTGAAAAAATTTTCGCAGCTCACCTGCGGGATACCCCCTCACCCGAAAACATGGTGCTCGATCTCGACGTGGTCATGTGCCATGAGATCACCACCCCGATCGCCATCATGGATCTGGTCGAAAAGGATATGGACAGGGTTTTCGACAGCACCAAGATCAAGGCGGTCATCGATCACGTCACCCCGGCCAAGGATTCGAAAACTGCCGCCCAGGGCAAGATCATGCGCGATTGGGCCAAACGGCACAATATCAGGGATTTCTTCGATGTCGGCGCCAACGGCGTCTGCCACGCCCTGTTTCCTGAAAAGGGCTTCGTCCGGCCCGGCTACACCGTCATCATGGGGGATTCCCACACCTGCACCCATGGTGCCTTCGGCGCCTTCGCCGCCGGTGTCGGCACCACCGACCTCGAGGTCGGCATCTACAAGGGGGTCTGCTCCTTCCGCGCTCCGCAGACACTGAAAATATCTCTCACCGGTTGCCTGCAGCCGGGGGTCACCGCCAAGGACGTCATCCTCACTGTCATCAAGCGGCTGACCGTTAACGGCGCCACCGACAAGGTGATCGAGTTTGTCGGCCCGGTGGTCGACAGCATGGGCATGTCGGCCAGGATGACCATCTGCAATATGGCCGTCGAGGCCGGAGCGACCTGCGGCCTCTGCCTGCCCGACCGGGTGACCGCCGAGTACCTGTGGCCGTTCATCAAGGATCAATATACCGATATCGAAGCGGCGGTCGCCGATTTCGGCAAGTGGCATTCCGATTCCGATGCCGTCTATGCCGAAACTATCGAACTCGATGTCAGCGACCTCGCCCCGCAGGTGACCTTCGGATTCAAACCTGACCAGGTAAGGGACATCAGCGAGATGGCCGGGACCCCGGTAGACCAGGTGTATATCGGATCGTGCACCAACGGCAGGATTGAGGATCTTCGCGACGCCGCCTCGCTGCTCAAGGACCGGCGCCTGGCGGTGGGCGTTCGCGGCATCGTCACTCCGGCAACGCCGAAAATCTTCAGCCAGGCACTCGAGGAGGGCATCATCAAAATTTTCATGGATGCCGGTTTCTGCGTCCTCAACCCGACCTGCGGCGCCTGCCTCGGGATGAGTTCCGGGGTACTGGCCGAAGGCGAGGTCTGCGCCTCGACGACCAACCGCAATTTCAATGGCAGGATGGGCAAGGGCGGCATGGTGCACCTGATGAGCCCCTATTCTGCTGCTGCGGCCGCGATCACCGGCGCGATCACCGATCCGCGAACCTTCCTTTGATACTGCACAAGAGGCGAACAGACATGAAACACTTCGGCGGTCCAGCACTTTTTCTGGACAGAAACGATATCAACACCGATGAAATCATTCCGGCCAAGTATCTCACAGAAATCACTAAAACTGCGCTCAAGCCGCACCTTCTGGAAGACCTGCTGCTCGACGGCAAGCCTTTCGACAACCAGTCGCCATCCATGCAGAGGGCAAAGGTAGTCATCACCCGGGCCAACTTCGGCTGCGGCTCGTCGAGAGAGCACGCCGTCTGGGCCTTCGAGGTCAACGACATCAACGTCATAATCGCTGAGAGCTTTGCCCGGATATTCCGGCAGAACATGTTCAACTGCGGCATTCTGGCCATCGAACTCGGCAGAGCCGATCTCGACCGGCTCTTTGCCCTTGCCGGCAACGTCGAGGTAGCCGTCGATCTGCAGCAGAGCACGATGACGGCAGTCTCCGACGCCCCCGGTCAGACCGTGGTTTCCTGCAGCTTCTCGCTGAACAGCCTTGACCGCGATCTCGTCGCCGCCGGCGGCTGGCTGAACTTCGCGGACCAGCGCTATTGATTTTCAGCGACAAAAAAGGCCTTGCCCTCCCCTCTTGCCATTCGGGAGAACAAGGCCTTTGTGTGTACCATCAGGCAACGGACCGTCGTTACAATCCCGCCCTCTGCAGGTCTCGGATCAGGCCTTCCTGTTCCCGGTTCAACTCCTTCGGAACAGCAACCCCGACCTTCACATAAAGATCTCCACGATCGCCGATCGGTCCAGCGGGCAGGCCATGTCCCTTAAGGCGCAGCCGCGACTCATTGACAGACCCCGGTGGGATGGTGACCACGAATTTTTTCCCTTCAATGGTCTCCACCTCGACCTTGGTACCCAGACAGGCCTCGCTGAAGGACACCAGCTTTTCCGTCACCAGGTCGTCGCCTTCTCTGACGAAACGTTCGTGGGGAGCGATCTCAACCTTCAGGAAGAGGTCGCCGGGAGGGCCGCCGGCAGGTGAAGCCCCGCCTTTTTCCTTCAGGCGCAGTTTTTTCCCTTCCTCTATACCCTTGGGAATCTTGACGCTGACGTTCTGGGGGGCGCCGTTGCTGCGCAGCGTGATGTTGCGTTCGGCGCCGTGCATGACATCCTCGAGGGTGACGGTGAGCTGGTAGGTCAAATCCTGCCCCTTGCTCTGCCCGCCGCACCCCCCTGAAGCGCATCCGCCCCGTGCAGCATTCCCGAAGAAGGAAAATGCCCCGGAGCCGGCGCCAGTTCCGAAGTGGATATTCTGGCCATTCCCACCGAAGTTGAACTGTCGCAGGATCTCGTTGATGTCAAAATTCCGGAAAATGTCCTCCTGCGAGTAGCGCTGATGGAACTGGGTCGATCCGAAGGTGTCATATTGCTGTTTTTTCTCAGGATCTGAAAGAACGGCGTAGGCCTCGCTGATCTGCTTGAACTTCTCCTCCGAAGCCTTGTCGCCGTTGTTCTTGTCTGGATGATATTTCAGGGCAAGCTTCCTGTACGCCTTCTTGATTTCGTCGACCGTCGTTGTCTTCGATACGCCAAGGGTTTCGTAATAATCCATCACAGTCCAACATTTCTTCGATACATGAGAGTATACCGCTGGCATGGGCTCAGAGCGGGAGGTTTCTTCTCACTTGACAATAGGAATGGCGAAGGCGTAGGTCAAGTCCCTGGTTCCCTTTCAATGTCTGGGAGTCTGAGCGACTCCTCCCGTCATCCATTGGTGCATGCGGTTCAAAACGGCACGTCTTCACCGGTACCCATCATTCCCTGGGGAGGAGTGTCGGGAAAAGACGGGTCGCCATAGCCGCCGCCATAGGAATCCTGGTCTGAACTGCCACGCGGACTCAGCATCTTCATTTCACGGGCGATGATCTCGGTGGTGAATTTCTCGTTGCCGTTCTGATCGGTCCATTTCCTGGTCTGCAGCTTACCTTCGATATACACCTTCGATCCCTTGTGCAGGTATTCGCCGCAGATCTCGGCAAGACGGGACCAGGCGACAATCCGATGCCATTCGGTCTGGTCCTGCATCTGTCCATCCTTGCCTTTGAATTTCTCCGTGGTGGCGACGGTGAAGGTTGCAACCGCAGTTCCACCCTGAGTATAGCGGATTTCGGGATCACGGCCGAGATTGCCGATCAGCATGACTTTATTCAGCATGACATGTTCTCCTTGGTAAGAATTGAACGAATGATTGACGATGTGCAGTATACGCGACAATTCTGAAACGACAAGTCCTTATCCAAACGCGAAAGCCACCGGTCTCTGGGGACTGTTCTATAATATCAACTACTTTGGAAATACGGTCCTGTCGAGCATG
>CAYYWK010000064.1:0-9406 GCA_964475345.1 uncultured Desulfobulbus sp. | reverse complement strand
GCTGTCGCCCGCTTCCGGTTCATTCTCAACTGAGACTAACCCGAGCGGCTGCTTGAACACGGCGATGATGCCGTCCCTGGTCTCGAGCATCGAGACCAGTTCCCAGCCGGCAGCACCGAATTCGTTCAGCGACTGCTCGATCTCCGACTCGTCGAGGAAGGTGCTTCCCAGCAGTCCTTCCTTCTTTGGCTCAAACGTTGCCGTCTTGTAACTCCAGCGCATCTCTTTCCCCATCTCTTGCTGCATCAGCTGTCCGCACCGACGAAGGTGTCGTTTGCGAACATCCCTTCATAGACCTGGCCTTGCACCGTCTCCAGCCGCCCGCGGCCGTTGCGCTTGCCACGACTGAACTGCCCTTCGTAGCGGCTGCCGTCCTTGCCCACCAGCACCCCTTCACCGTGCGGCAGGTCGTCCTTGAAATCCCCTTCGTACTCCGAGCCATCCGGGTACCGGAGGCGCCCATGGCCATTGAAGCTGCCGTCGGCGAACTCGCCTTCGTAGCGACTGCCGTCGGCGAAGCCGTATTTCCCTTTCCCGGAGAACTGGTCGGCCTTGAACTTCCCTTCGTAGCGGGTGCCGTCAGGGTAGGAGAAAACCCCCTTCCCATCTTTCATGCCATCGCGGAACTGCCCCTCGTACTGGCGACCGTCGGCATGACGGTACAGCCCTTTGCCGTCAAACCTTCCTGCCGAAAATTCCCCCTTGTAGGTGTCGCCCCCCGGCAGCAGCAGCGACCCCGCGCCATGCATCTGGCCATCCTTGGCCTCTCCTTCATAGACCCGGCCATCGGGGAAGACGAACTGCACCGCGCCGGTGACCGGCTCACCGTCTCCGGCCCTGAGTATCCGCCCGCCCTCGAAACGGTACCCTTCCAGCTGGGCCGGTGCGGCTCCATCTGCACCGGAACCACCTGCCGAAGCCGCCTCAACCTCTTCCTCGGGCTTGAGGAGCCAATCGGGGACCTCGCCATCCTGCCCGTCGGCAACTTCTGCGGGAGATTGGGGATCTTCTTTGGCTTCGGAATCCCCCGCCGGCTTGCCATTAAGGAAAGGCCCTCGGTATTTGCGGCCGTCGGCATAACGGATCGACCCCTTGCCATGCATGACATCGCCAACGAACTCACCCGTATAGACGCTGCCATCGGCCAGGGTCAAGCGGCCTTTGCCGTTGCGCTTGCCTTTCGCGAACGCTCCTTCGTATCGGCTGCCGTCGCTGTATTCGCGGATACCGTCGCCTTCTTCCAGGTCGTTGACGAAGGTCCCTTGATACCAGGAACCGTCGGCATAGTCCATCCTCCCCTTGCCGCTCCGCAGGCTGTCCTTGAATTCCCCCTTGTACGTGCCGCCTCCTGGATAGCGTTTGGTTCCCTCGCCGTTCAATGTGTCATCGACAAAGGTCCCCTCGAACTCTTCTCCGTTTGCGGCGGTGTAGACTCCAAACCCGAACCGGATTGCGCCGCGGAAATCGCCGGTATGGGAACCGCCGTCGATATATTTGCGCGTCCCCCTGCCCTCTGGCTTGCCGTTGCGGAACATCCCCTCGTACCAAGTCCCATCCGGGTAGGTGAGCTTGCCGTGGCCTTCGACGGTGTTGCCCAGAAAACTGCCCTGGTATTCGCGGCCATCGCTGTAGAAGAGCAGTCCCTGCCCGTGGAAGAGCCCGCTCTCGAATTCGCCGGTATACTGCATGCCGTCTCCCCGCACCAGGTTGCCCTTGCCGCTGAAGAGGTTGTCCTTGAATCCGCCCTCGTAGCTGAACCCTTTGGGACCGGTCAGGCGGCCGACGCCGTGATATCTGCCGTTCTTGAACTGCCCCTTGTAGGTGACGCCTCCCGGCAGGGTCAGGGTACCCATGCCGTTGATCAGGCCGTCTCTGAACTCTCCCTGGTAGCGGCGCCCATCCTTGAGGACCAAAACCCCGTTGCCGTTTAGGCAGTCGCCTTCAAGACATTCGGCAGCCGCCAGGCAGGGCAGCAGCATCGCCAGAACGACCAAGTGCAGTAACGCCGCATAGTTCATACGTCCATTGACCTCCGCTATCCCTACGTACATGGATTATCTGCTGAATTCATCATACGCCTTCCTGACCTCCCGGCCGATAATGGCAATGCCCCTGGCAACGTCCTCGTCATCCTGGGAATATGTCACCCGGATGCATTCCTGGCGATGCCGCCAGTCTTCATGCAGGCCCGGGAAGAAATAGTGCCCGGAGACCACCAGTGCCCCCTGCCGCTTCAGCCGCCTGTAGAGATCAAGGCTCGATATCGGCATCCCTTCGAACCACAGCCACAGGAACATTGCTCCCTCCGGCTTGTGGATCCGGTACGGCAGGCCTGCGCATTCACTGCGCACTGCGGCCACCGCCTTCTCCATCTTGCTGCGGTAGAACGGACCGATCAGGTTGGCACAGATATCCGGCAACTCGCCGGAGTCAAAGAGCTTTCTGGTGAGCACCGCCCCGAAATTGCCCGGCGACAGCGACATGATGGCGTTCATCGCGGCCAGGGCACGGACGATTTCAGGCCGGGCGACGATGATGCCGGTACGGACAGCGGGCAGGCCCAGTTTGGACAGCGACAGGCAGAGGACGGTGTTCTCGTTCCAGAACGGCGCGGCTTCGCTGTAGACCATGCCCGGGAACGGCAGGCCGTAGGCGCTGTCCAGGATCAACGGCACGCGATGGAGCCTGGCCAGCCGGTCGAGGGTCCGGACCTCTTCGTCGGTGATGACGTTGCCGGTGGGATTTGTGGGGCGGGAAACGCAGATCGCCCCGATATCGTCGCTGATTACCAGCGAATCGAAATCGATGTGGTACTTGAACAGGTCATCGCCGGCAAACTCTATTTTCGGCCTGGTGGCGACAAAAAAATCGTCACAGAGGCCAAGATCGGCGTAGCCGATATACTCCGGAGCCAGCGGCAGGCAGATCTTTTTGCGGCTCCCGTCCGGGCATTCGCCGGCAAACAGGTTGAACAGCATGAAAAATGCGGTCTGGCTGCCGTTGGTCAGGCAGATGTTCTGTGGTCCGATCAGCCATCCGCAATGCCTCGACAGCAGCGCCGCAAGCACCTCAATGAAGGCCGCGTCCCCCTGCGGCGGGCTGTAGGCCCCGACCAGTTCCCTGAACGCCTCGCGGTCACCGCAGATCTCCTGCAACTGCCGGCGGATGATTTCCTGGAATTCCGGGACATGGCCGGGATTGCCGCCCCCCATCATCATCATCTCACCGGCGAATTCCTTCCGGGCCGTGCCCAGGTCATCCATCAGCGAGAGAATGCCTGCATCGCAGGTAAGTCGCTTTCCAAAGGTCGAGAAATGCATGGCTGTGTGGTGCAGGCAGCGGCCGTCGCCCGTCAGGCCGCTCCTGATGAATTATTGAGATTCCGATGCTCAAAGGTGCGGGCGATGCGCACGATCGCAAACACTATACCAAGAGAGAAGAGAATCCTCCCCCAAAATATGCCGCCGAGCCTGCCGCCAAGTGCCAGCATCAGCAGGGTGTCCTCGACCAGCGAGTGGCACATCCCCATCAACGCCATCGAGTAGAAGATTTCCCGACGGTCAAGCTTGCCCGAACAGGCCTCGCGTATGATCAGGGCACCACCGTAGCTGAGCCCCATGACCATGCCGACGACCGTCAGCGGCGCCGCCTGCCTGCTCATGCCGAAGACCGGCAGCACCGGCCCGAGCAGCCGCTCGAAGAGTGACAGCACGCCGATGGCCCTGAGAATGCGCATGCAGACCATGATACAGAATATCACCAGGATGATCATCCCGATGTTGGCAAGCTGGTTCACCGCCCAGGCCCCGAGGGGCGGATCGGCATCGCCTGCCTTGAAGAGCAGCTGGGCCGGTTCCTGCCAGAGATTCAGCAGGCGGCAGCAGCGGTCGAGCAGGAACGCGTAGAGGATGGCTCCTCCCACCCGCAGAACCGCCACCGGCAGAACCGCCGCACCTGCCCTGCGGCTGATGCTCAACTCCAGCGGCAGCGAGTGGGCGATCAGCATGATCGAGCAGATGATCGTCACCTGGGCGGCAGTCAGCTGCAAGCCGGGAGTCAGCGCGGCAAAAACGACCATGCCGCCGTAGATGCTGGTCAGCAGCGAGGTCGCCCAGACCAGGCCGAGGGCCCCCGGCAGTCCGACCAGGCTCATCACCGGCTCGAGAAGCAGGCTCAGCCAGTGGATCACTCCCAGTTCCTCAAGAACCTTGGTGACTATGACCACCGGCACGGTGATCCTGATCAGTTCCCAACTGGTCAGGGCGGTTTCCTGTAACAGCGCCAGCAGGTAAGCCCTGACGGCAGCGACCGCCGATGCCATGGTGCTTTCTTCCATTTCAGGCACCTTTCTCACCTTTTCCAGAATTACCTGGCCGGCTTTTCACCATGAACAGCTGGCAGACCAGGCCGGAGGCGGCATACACCACCTGGGCCGGCAGTCTTCGGCTCTTAAACCCCATCGCCCTGCATCCGTACGGTTTGGCTGGTTCATAGGTGATGTAGTAATGCTCGCAGCTGCGACAATCCGGAAGCACATCGGCCATGACCAACCTCAGAATCCTGCCCTGCCGCCGGCAGGCATAACCGAACTGTTTCTGGTGACAACAGCGGCGGCCAGCAGCGCCGCCGCGCTCATCGCCAGACCGGCTGCGACAAACCCCGCCCCGAGATCGAAATGATCGCCAATGCCGCCGATCAGCGTCGGCATGATCCCGCCGCCCACCAGGAATGCCACAGGAATGCAGAAGGAGACTGCCGCCGCGCCCCGTTCTCTGCCGCCGATGGTGCTGAGCACGGCAAAACCGGAAGGGAAGAAACACACTGCGACCATCGGCTGCAGGAAAACCGCGACCAGCAAGGGAAAACCGGAGAGCAGCCCAAGAGGGACGGTCATGATCCCGGCCAGCAGCAGCACCGCGACCATCACCCGCTGATTGCCGAAACGGTCGCCCAGCCAGCCTCCCGCAACCGGCAGGACAGCCGCGCACAGGCGCGACAGGGACAGCAGCTGGTTGGCGGAAGCGGCATCCATATTCTGGTCAGCAACGAGCAGCAGCGGCAGCATCGCGTAGATGCCGATCGTCGAGCAAATCGCCAGCGAAAAGAGCAGGGTCATCAGCCAGAATCGCGGCATGGCCAGAAATCCCCGGAGGATCTCAAAACCCGGAGGGCAGCCACGCTCGCCGCCTCCCTTGCCCGCCAGGGCATACACCAGGGCCATCCCCGTCAGGGCAACGCCGAGCACGGCGAGGCCACCGCGCCAGGTGAACCAACCAACCATGGCGCTGCAGACCAGCGGCGCCACAACGAAACCGATGTTCGGGGCCAGTTCGTGGACGGCGATTCCCCGACCCCAGTATGGCGGCGCAATCATCCGGGTGATGATCGACAGGCCGGCCGGCAGGTAGAGCCCGGCGGCAAGCCCGAGAACGAACAGGCCGCCCCTTATTTCCGTCAGCGTCCGGCAGATTCTCAGCAGTAACAGCGAGCAGCCGGTCGCCATCGTCGAAAAGGCGACCGTCCACCTGAAGGTGATCCTGGCCGAGATGAATCCGGAAGACAGCACGGAGATGAAGTATCCGGCGGATATCCACAGAAAGAACGATCCGGCCACTGCATGGCTGAAGCCAAGTTCATGCTCAATCTGCGGCAGCAGCGGCGAAAAGATGATCCGGGACAGGAAATTGAGCAGAAACAGCATGGACAACAGGATCAGCTGCGGCAGTATCCGGCGGAACGGGAGATGTCCCTCCCTGTCCGGTGCACAGTCGTCTGCAGCCATGCCTCAGCTGCGGGCGGGATGTTTCTTCGGGAAATCAAAGAACAGCAACCGTCCCGAGCCCTCGCTCAGCTCCGGCCATGTCAGTCCCGCGAATTCGATCCCGACGATGCCGCAGGTCGGCAGCACGCCGATCTCCCTGCCGACCAGCCAAGCCGCCAGGTCGGAAATGCCGTAGTTGTGGCCCACCAGGAACAGGATCCCGCATGCGGCGGGAACGCGGGCTATGGCCGCCAGCAGAGCCGGCACCTCTGCCTCGTAGATGGATTCGTCGAAGCGGATCAAGGCCCTGTCGAAACCCACCGCTTCGGCGATGCAACGAGCCGTTTTCCTGGCCCTTTTAGCCGGGCTGGAGAGGATCAACTCCGGGAAAACGCCATGGTCGGCCAGACGCCTCCCCATAAACGGTGCATCGGTCTTGCCGCGTCCGTTGAGCGGCCGGTCGAAGTCCGGCAGGCCCGGTTCAGCCCAGCTCGACTTGGCATGCCGGATAAGATACAGCCTCTTCATCTCCGCGCGCTCCTTTCCCATACTTCCTGCCACAGCCTGTCGTACTGCCGGGCGGCAGGCGACTGCCTGGTGGTGGCCCCCACCGGCTGACGCATGATCCCCATCTTTTCGATCTCCGCCAGAAACGGGATCGCGGTCTGCAGAAACAGCGGGTACTTGCGGTATTTTTCCATCATCGCCAGGTGCATCGCCTTCCGCCGTTCGACCATCGAGAAGAAGGCCAGGATCTTGCCCTTGTCTGCGTCGAGTTTGCCGAACAGCTTCAGCAGCTGTTCCAGGGCAATCAGCGACAGGGTAGTGGGGATGACCGGGCAGACAAGCGTGTCGGCGGCCTCGATGATGTTCTCCGAGAGCAGCGTCAGATTCGGTGGGCAGTCGAGGAGCAGGACGTCGTAGTCGTCACCCAGCGGTGCAAACAGTCTGGTCAGGGCCTGCCGACGCTTCTTTTCCGGCAGCCGGTCAAGGGCGAGATCGAGGTTGCGGAAGGAAAAATGCGCCGGCAGCAGGTCCAGGCCGGGAAAGTCGGTACCCCGGATGTTTCCGGCTACCTCACCATCGAGGAATTTCTCGCTGTTGAATTTCTTTTTTGCCTTGATGCGAAAATAATAGGAGGCCGCTCCCTGCGAATCCATATCGCACAGCAGGGTCCTCTTCCCCGAGAGAACAGCGGTGTAGGCAAGGTTGACAGCGGTGGCAGTCTTGCCGACCCCACCATTGCTGCTGTAGACCGCCAGCGTTTTCATTCCCGTTCGCCTGTCCTTTCTGTAGTCGATTTTCCGCCGGCATCCCTGACAATGCTCCGCACCAGCTCGCTGTTTTCCGGACAGGCAAACTCGGCGAAGGTTGCCTCGAATTCTCCGCGCACCTGCTGCTGACGCTCATGAAGCCGGGTCACGAGACCGCCCAGCGCGGCGGCGATGGCCAGATGCAGCTGCTGCTCGTCATTCCGGCCAGGGCTGCGGAAGGTCCCGAGCATCGCCTGCTGCACCGAGAGGTCATTGAAATCGCCGAGATTGTTCTGCAGCTTCTTCATATGCCTGATCAGCAGCCCGACCTCTTGCGCAGGAAACAGCGAGTGGAAGAATTCCAGCAGGTAGCGCAGCTTCTTGGCCTCGATCCGCAGCGCATGGAGTGCCGCGGGAGGACTCTCCGAAGCGAGTTCCCGCCCCTGATCTATCAACCTGCGGAAACGTTTCCGTACGGCCCGGGCGGCAAACTCCCGGCACAGGGGTTCATCCCCAGCCTCTTCTGGCAGGTTTTCAAGAAAATACCGCCATCTTCCCAGCAGGCGGGCGAACCTGACGGATTTCAGATTCTTCCGCATCGCCTTGAATTCCCTGTTCCGGAATTCCCGCATTCCGCGGACAAAACCAGCCAGTCCGGAGTGCAGCGCCGCCGGCAGCATCCCCCGGTAGGCATCTTCCTGCAACAGGTAGACGTCACTGTCGCGGACATTGCCGGTGGCCTGGGTGATCCAGCGGAACTCGGCGCGGAAGTGCCGTCCCTCTTCATGTGCAAAGCTCTTTTTGAAAATGCTGATCAGCGAGCGGGTGCGGCGCAGGGAGATCCGCAGGTCATGCAGGAACTCCGTATCGATGTCGTCGATGGTGCCCGGCAGATTCCTCTCTATGTCTGCGAGGATTGCCAGGCCAACCTGGCGCAGGCCGTCGCGCAGTGAAATATCCGCCGCCAGGGTGATAGCCGTCTTGGCGCCTTGGGTTTCGACGCTGATGCCCGCTCCAGTGAGCAGCGGCTCAAGGAAATGGCCATCCTGCGGCAGCACCGCAAGGCCTCCCCCGTGCAGCAGACGCTCGACATCTGCAAATTCACGGTCATAACCGCGAATACCGTCAACGTAAAGATGGACGGTTTCAGCGGCAGGCAGGCCATCGGCCATACAGGCAGCCTTCTCCAGGCGAAGGCGGAGGACGGTTTTCTGGTCCTCGTTGAGCACCTGGAAGAAACGTCGATGCCCGGACAATCGCAATTTCGGGCAGAGGGCCCTGATATCGGTCACCCTGGCCAGTTCCTCACGCAGCGGACCTTCACCGAAATCCCGCCAGAACGGTCGTTTCTTGCGCGGCCCCCTGCCTTCACCGAGGAGGATGCCCGCAGCCGAGTACAGCCTATACCGCCTTCCGTTACGGGCCAGCGCCATCCCCGATCGGTACAGACTCCATTCAAAGGTGTCGAGGTATTCCTCTCTGACCTGCTCCGGTTCCAGTTCGGAGAGGCAATACCCTTCCCCGAGACGACCCAGCAGTGCGGATACATCTGCGGAGGCCGAGACGATGAAGCTGGTGGCGGGTGCCAGGTCGATCATCAGCAATCCCCGGTCATGTCCGGTAGTTGGCGTTGATCTTGACGTAATCCATTGAAAAATCGCACGTATAGATCTCTTCGCAGCCTGCTCCGTCCTTGAGGTCGATACACACCGCGAAATTCTTTTCCTTCAAAACCCTGGTGGCTGCCGCTTCGGCCTCCTTGCCCAGGCTCTGGCCGTTTCTGACGATCACCACATCGTTGAAGGCGATGTCAACATGATCCGGGTTGAAGCGCACCCCGGAGCGCCCCATGGCGGCGATGATCCGCCCCCAGTTGGCATCCTCGCCGAAAAAGGCGGTCTTCACCAGACTGGAGTTGGCAACTGTCCGGGCCAATCGCTCTGCAGCATCGTTCTCCTTGGCTCCGCAGACCCTTACGGTGATGGTCTTGGTCGCGCCCTCCCCGTCGGCGACGATCATCAGGGCCAGCTCCCGCAGCACCTCTTCGAGGGCATTGGTGAACACCTGGCGGTCTTTCTGCGGGGCGTCCTCGTCGATCCACGGGTTGTCGGCACGACCGTTGGCCATCACCAGGACCATGTCGTTGGTGCTGGTGTCGCCGTCGACGGTGATCCGGTTGAAGGTCCGTTCCACTCCGCTCAACAGCGAGGCGTGCAATTCCGGGAAGCTGATCTGCACATCGCTCAGGACGAACGAGAGCATGGTCGCCATGTTCGGCATGATCATCCCCGAGCCTTTGGCCATGCCGACGATATTCACCGTCCTGCCGCCGATCTCGATGGTCCGGCCGGCGGTCTTCGGCACGGTGTCGGTGGTCATGATCGCCCTGGCC
>CAYYWK010000063.1:4932-9417 GCA_964475345.1 uncultured Desulfobulbus sp. | reverse complement strand
CAGACCGCTGGTCACCGTCTGGCAGATGTCGAGCTACTCGGCGCTGGCAGGACAGAGTGTCCGCGAGGAGGGACGGGCGGTGGAGGGATGGGCAGCGTCTCCTCCAGCAGGGGTGGACGGAACGCAGCCGATCGAGGTCCCCGGACTCCCTGCCGGGGCCCGTTTCGGCAGCGCCGTCCACGATAGTCTCGAACAGGTTCCGTTCGTCGATCTGGCGTCAGAATCGGCCGCAGCGGAGAGGCTGGAACCTTTTGTCAGGCGTCACGGTCTGGCCGTCGATGTCGGCAAACTCTCCGCCCTGCTTGCCCATACCGTCGGCGCCAGGCTACAGCCGGACGGTTCGGCTGGGCGAGGGTTCTCGCTGGCAGAACTCGCTCCGGGCAGGATCATCAGGGAGATGCCCTTTTACATGCATCTTGAGCGGGCGACGACACGGGCGGTCAACGCCGCCCTGGCCTCCGACCCGGCGGTTGCGCCGCTGGCCTTCAGGGAGATGCAGGGCTACCTGACCGGATTTATCGAGATGGTCTGCGAGCACGACGGTCGGTTTCATGTCATCGACTATAAGACCAACAACCTCGGCGACAGCAGGGGGGAGTATTCGCAGGGGCGGCTGACGGGGGCGATGCGGCAGCATAATTACGGGTTGCAGTACTGGATCTACTCGCTGGTGCTGCACCGCTACCTGCGCGTTTTCCTCCCAGGTTACCAGTTCCAGCGCCATTTTGGCGGTGTCAGTTATCTGTTCGTCAGGGGCATGAGCACAGCGCGACCGGGAGCGGGTGTGTACAGCCCCCGGGTGGATGCCGGGCGCCTGCAGGCCCTGGATACCCTGTTCGGAGGGAGAGCATGAACGCCTCGGATTTCAGTTACGATCACTTCGATCGCCACCTCGCCGCCTTTCTCTCCGGTCGCTGCAGGCTTGAAGAGCCCGAGCGTTCCCGTTTTCGGGCGCGTATCGGAGATCTCTCGGCGGCAATGGCCGATGGCCATGTCTGCCTGCCGCTGATCGAGGAGGACCTTGAGATGTTCCTCCGTTCGCCACTGACAGGCGACGGCAGCCGGCCTGCCCCCCTGGTTGTCGCCGGGGGGCGGCTGTACCTGCAGCGCTACTACCGCTACGAGCGCCGGCTGGCGTATCAGCTTTTGCGGCTGGCAGGGGAGCGGCACCGAGTTGAAGGATTGGAGGAACTGCTTGACAGCGCATTTCCGGCGACTGGTCCGGAGGAGAGGCAGCGGCAGGCCGGCCGTATGGCACTTACCCGGTCGCTGGTCCTGGTGACCGGCGGCCCCGGTACCGGCAAGACCTTCACTGTAGCCAGGATTCTCTCCCTGCTGCTGATGCGGCACGGAGCGGGACTGCGGCTGGCCCTGGCGGCCCCGACCGGCAAGGCGGCAATGCGGCTGAGCGAATCGATCGCTTCCGGCATGGACGCCTGCGGTCTTCCCCCCGACCTGCAGTCGGCCCTGCCGGAGAAGGCCTCAACCATCCACCGCCTGCTCGGGGTCCGCCGGGATTCGACGCAGTTCCGCCATACTTCCGAAAGGCCGTTGCCGGTCGACGTGGTGGTGGTGGATGAGGCCTCGATGGTCGATCTGGCGCTGATGAGCAAGCTGGTTGACGCTCTGCCGCCGGGAGGACGGCTGATCCTGCTCGGAGACCGAGACCAGTTGGCTTCCGTGGAGTCGGGGGCGGTGCTTGCCGATTGCTGCCGGGCGCTGGCGGACAACACCGTCGAACTCGACCGCACCTATCGTTTCGACGCCGGGATCGCCAGGCTGGCCGCCCTGGTCAACGGCCGGGACGCTTCAGAGGCCTGGGCGTTGCTGGAATCGGCCGGGCTCGACACTATCGGGGTGCTGAACGAGGGCATCGTCGAACACGCCGTCCCCAGGTACCAGCAGTACATGGAGGCGGCGTCCCGGGCCGGGGATGAGCAGCAGATCCGCGAGCTCTTCGCCCTGCTCGGTCGTTTCCGGGTGCTCTGCGCGCTGCGCCAGGGAAGGCAGGGGACGGTGGCGATCAACGCCGCCGTCGAGCAGGGGCTGCGTGAGCAGGGTTGCGCCATCGCCGCCGGTGAGGACTGGTATCCCGGCCGGCCGGTGATGGTCACCCGCAATGACTACAGCCTGGAGCTGTTCAACGGCGATGTGGGGATCTGCCTGCCGGAGCGCTCTGCCGACGGCCGCTTGCTGGTCTGGTTCGAGCGCCCGGATGGCCGCCTGCGGACATTGGTGCCGGGCAGGTTGCCGCAGTGCGAGACGGTCTTCGCGATGACGGTGCACAAGAGCCAGGGCTCGGAGTTCGAGGAAGTCCTGGTGGTCCTGCCGGATCGCGACAATCAGCTGCTCAGCCGGGAACTGGTGTACACCGCCATCACCCGTGCCCGGAAAGCTGTCCGGATTTCCGCCCCGCGGGAAATCCTGGTGGCGGCTGTCGGCCGGACGCTGTGCCGCTCCAGCGGGCTCGCGGAGATGCTGGCGACCGGGGCCGGCAATTGCTCCGCGCCCTAAGACATCCTGCCGGCCATCTTGTCCTTGAATTTCTCGTTGACCCGGTAGACAAAGGCCAGAACCTCGGCGACGGTCTGGTAGAGTTCGACCGGAATCTCGCTGCCGATGGGGATTTTCGACAGGACCTCGACGAGATCCGGGTCCTCCTGGATATGGACGCCTGCCGCCCGTGCGGTCTCGATGATTTTCGCGGCCATGGTTCCCTTGCCGGCGGCGACGACCTTCGGCGCGCTGCCACTGGCCTCGTCGTAAAGGATGGCGACCGCCTTCTCCATGGGTTTGCCGTTTTCCATATCCTCAGACCGTGGTGTCCACCACCGACTGCCCCGGCGGCACGATCAGCCGCATCAGTTCCCCGACGGGATCGCCGGCATCGCCGGTAAAGGTCAAGCTGAGCAGCGGGACTTCCGAGATCGTCTGCTTCAAGTCGTCGCTGAACCGGGCGATAAAGTCGCTTTTTTCAGGGGATTCGGCATGGAATCTGACGTAGAGGCCGTCCGCGGTGTGGAAGAATTCGATCCGCAGGTGGCCGATGTCGCTCATCGTCAGGTGCAGCGAGAAACGGATCTCGTCGCTGTCGTACTCCCGCGGCTCACCTTCCCGCCTCTGGTTGTCGATCAGCAGGAACCCCTGCTCGATAAACGGCAGCGGCAGGGGGAACAGGAACTGGCGGTCGCCGTCGAGATGGACCTGGGCCAGCTGGAACAGCTCGAGAGTGGTAAGGATTTTGTTGGTATGCTCGGCGATGGCATCGGCGCCTTTGAAGCCGGCGCTCATTTCCAGCAGGGCGGCCTTGAGGGTGTTGCCAGCGCCTTCCTTGTCGCCGGTTGCGAGCAGACGCTCGAGAGACATGCCCAGCCGGTCGATCAGCTGCTTGAGGATGGTGCCGCTTTCGTCGCCCGACAGCGGTTTGAGCTGCAGTTCAGCGAAGTCGGTGAGGACGTTGCGGGTTGCGGGAGTGAGGCTGGCCATGGCCAGCGGCCCTTTCTGCTGCAGTGACTGGAAGAGGCCGGTGATGTCGATGGGCTTGCCGAGCAGAGTGATCGATGTGCCGAAGAAGGGGCTGCGCTGCTCGGCCACGATTCTCAGTTCGATCTGCGGGGTTGTGGCGGTGACCTGCAGCTGCAGGGTCTGGCCCGGGGCGAGCGGGGCCCGGGACTCGGCCAGCAGGCGGTTGCCGCCGATGTCGATGATGAAGCGGTTCTCCGGCCGCGCCTCGACGACTGAGGCCTTGAGCAGCTGCCCCGGCTGGGCCGGCAGCTGTTCGTGCGGGCGGTCGCCCGAGCGCGGCACGGGGGAGGAGACCGGCGGAATGCCTGTGAGCGGGTTGATGGGCTGCATACACTCTTTTCGTCAGAAGGCGGGAGGATCTTTAGATCCGCTCCGCCCCGTGCTCAGACCACCCGAAAGAACCATGCAGGAGGGTAGGGAAGCGCTGCCCCGTCCGTATCATTTCGATGGGTGGACGGACTCCATCAGCTGCCGCCGCTGTTCGGCCAGACAATTCGAGATCAGCAGATCCCGCATCTTCGGTTCGATCCGGTCGAAATGGAGGGCGATATGCCACCGCCCCTTGCGGACTCTGCGGGTATAGACGGCGTGCCCGGTGCAGGTAACCGTGACCGGCGGGGAAGGGAGGTCAAAGGTGATAGTCAGCCGGTGGCGGTTCCGGCATTCCTCGTCGAACAGGCCGAGGACGCCGGACCCCGAGAGATCGAGGGTCTCGCCGGTCATGGTCCAGTGGAGTTCCGACTCGCTGAGCGTCCCTGGTATGAAGCCGATGGTGATCGGCACGGCGATGTTGACCCGGAAATATTCCCGGAGAGTTGTGGGATCGACGCTGTCCGTGGCAACCAGTTCGATGGTGCGGCCGCCGGTGATCTCCTCGATTTTGGCGTTCAGGGAGAGTGGCTCGCTGACCTCGTCGTCGCGGCGGATGGGCTCAATTCGAGAACGCGGGGAGAATTCGCG
>CAYYWK010000063.1:0-4922 GCA_964475345.1 uncultured Desulfobulbus sp. | reverse complement strand
GTGTTGAGCTTGGCCGGCAGTTTGTTCGAGGGGAAAACGAGGAAGAAGTGCGGTGCGACCCCTTCCTTGTAGATGCAGTCGATGTGGACTTTCTCTCCACCCTCGTTTTGCAGGCTGATCCGTGCCGGCTGGCCGTCGGCGATGGACTTGACGTGGCGGATGACTGAGGCGTTGGACACGGTCGACTGATCGGATATGGTTGGTTATTGGATTTCCTGGTCCCTGACCTGCACCCGCAGGCGCAGCAGTTTTCTTTGCAACACGAGACAGCAACTGATGATCTTGTCCCTGTCGTCGTTGTCGATATCCACAAAGTGATACGCAACCTCGAAATATCTGTCACCGATTTTCTGTGACCTGACCGGCTTGGCGAGAACTGCAATGGTCTGCCCTTCGCAGGTGGGCAGGGTGATCTCGAGTCTGATCTGGCTGTCCGGAGGTTCTTCCGGGAAGGCGACGAGAATGCCGTTGCCGCTGATGTCGATGGTTCTGCCGGCCAGTGTCCAGGAGGCATCCTGGTCGCTGACGATCTCCGGGTGAAACGACCGGCCAATGACTGCGGCATTGGCGTCGACCCGGAAGAATTCCCGCATCTGGGCATGGCTCATCGAGTTGATCTTGACCATCTCCAGAACCTGCTCGTTCTTGATTGCCTTTATCTTCGCTTCAATGGAAAGGTTGGGGCCGCCGAGGTCGATGCTGACGATCGCCGTCCCCTCGGGATCAAGGGCGTCGGCGGGCATCATCCCGGCGCTGAACAGCAGTTCGAAAGCCGGAGGGTTCGTCCGGTGGTACACACAGTGCACCCGGTAGCGTTCCTCGGAGGTGCGCAGCGGCAGAAAAGCGCGGACCGGCTTGTTGTCGGCGATGGTTTCCAGAATGTCGTGTCCCTGGGGCATGGCGTCCTGTTGGGTGGCAGTTGCCGCTCGGCAGAGGTCCCGAATATCGGCGGCGCAAAGGAAATTTCCATTGTTCCGCATACTAGCATCAACTCATAGTAGTATCAACTGGCCATGGCTTTCAAGAAAATAATCTCTGCCGCCGATTGCGCCTCCCGTTGATCATCCTGCAGCCTGAGATGATTGACTATCGCCGGGACTTGACCTACACTGGTGCTGAGGTTCCCTGAGCCCGCAGCCCGGGCTGTCCCGAGCCGCTGCATGAGCAAGAGCCACCATTCATCCCGAAGTGGAGACGATGACGGAAAAACCTTCATACGCAGAACTGGAGAGGCGAGTGCGGATCCTCGAGGAGGAAGCAGCCCGCAGCAGAAGGTTCGAGCGCATCAACCGGGCGTTTTTCCAGATCGCCAGTTCCATCAGTCTCGCTGATAGCCTTGCCGAGGTCTTCGCGTCGATCCACCGCTCCCTCGCCACCGTCATCGACACCACCAATTTTTACATCGCCCTGTATGACGAGGCCGGCGATACCATCACCTTCCCCTACAGTGTCGATGCCGTGGACCTGATCCGCCTGCCGATCAAGGGGATTCGTGCGGGAGAGTCGCTGACGGCGAGGGTTATCGCCTCACGGCAGCCGCTGCTGATCTCAAGGGAGGAAATCCTCGGCCTGCAGGCCCTGACGGAAAGCCCGATCGTCCGCGGCAACATTCCCCGCGTCTGGCTGGGGGTGCCGCTGATCGCTCATGACCGGCTGACGGGAGTGATGGTCGTCCAGAGCTATACCCATGACGATCTCTACGACCACACCGACCTCGAGGTGCTGGCCGCCGTCGCCGCCCAGGTCGCCCTCGCCATCGAACAGAAACGGATGGAGCAGGAACTGCAGGACAGCGTGCAGCGGTTCCGCAGGATCATCGGCGAGATCTCGGAATTTGCCATCCAGGGCTACGACGAGGAGTGCCGGGTGACCTTCTGGAACAGGGCCAGCGAACGCCTGTACGGGTACAGCGAGGCCGAGGCCCTGGGCAAACGCCTCGAACACCTGATCATCGATCCGGCGATGCGGGAGGATTTCATCACCCAGCACCGTCACTGGATGGCCAGCGGAGGCCCGATACCGCCGGGAGAGATGGTGATGACCGACAAGGACGGCCGGCCTGTCCCGGTTTTCGCGTCCCAGGTCCTCTACGAGGCGGGAGGCCGCCGGGAGATGTTCTGCATGGACGTCGACCTGCGGCCGGTCAAGGAGGTCGAGGCGTCGCTGCGGGCCGCGAACGCCAAGTTCCTCGCCGCCATGGACTCCCTGGACGCGGTGGTGTACGTCACCGACATGCAGAGTTACGAGCTGCTCTTCATGAACAGCCAGGCCCGCGAGACTTCCGGAGCCGTGGTCGGCGACATCTGCTGGTCGGCCCTGCAGGACAATCAGGACGGCCCCTGCAGCTTCTGCACCAACCACCTGCTGGTCGATGACGATGGCCGGCCGCGGCCGCCTCATGTCTGGGAATTCCGGAACAGCAAGACCGGTAGATGGTACCAGTGCCGCGATCAGGCGATCCGCTGGCCGGACGGCCGGCTGGTGCGGCTGGAGATCGCCACCGATATCACCCCCAGGAAGGAGATGGAGGAGGAACTGCGGGAGGGGGAGGCCCGTTACCGGGCCATGCATGACGCGACCTTCGGCGGCATCGTCATCCACGACAACGGGGTGATCCTCGACTGCAACCAGGCCATGGCCGAACTGACCGGCTACCGCCGCGACGAACTGATCGGCATGGACTGCCTGCAGTTCATCGCCTCTGACTGGCAGGAGCTGGTGCGGGAAAAGATCCGCGCCGAATCCGGCCCTGCCTACGTGGTCGAGGGAAGGCGCCGCGACGGTTCGACCTACGACCTGATGATCCTGGCCAAGACCATCCCTTACCGTGGTAAGCCGGCCAGGGTGGCCGGGTGGCGCGATGTATCGGAACTCAGGCAGGCGCAGCGGGCGGTCGAGGACAGCGAGCGGCGCTACCGGATCATCTTTGAGAACTCGCCGCTGGGAATGGTCTACATCGGCAGCGACGGCCGGGTTGTCGACTGCAACGGCAAATACCAGGAGCAGATCAGAACGCCCAGGGAAAAGATCATCGGCTTTGACACCGTCAACCACCCGGACCCGGTGATGGGTGCCGCCGTCCGCCAAGCCGTCGCCGGAAGCCAATCAGCCTACGAGGACCTCTACACTATCGTCCTGACCGGCGAGAAAATCTGGATGCGGGTCGTCTTCAACCCGGTGACGCCGGGGAAGGGGCCCTCCGACGTCATCGCCACCATCGAGGATATCACCGAGCGCAAGCAGGTCGAGCAGGCGCTGCGGGAGTCGTCGAAGCGGCTCAGCACCTTTTTCGGCGCGATCAACGATGCGATCTTCATCCACCCGTTGCTTGAAAACGGGTTCTCCCCCTTCATCGAGGTCAACGAGGTCGCCTGCCGGCGCTATGGGTACAGCCGCGAGGAACTGCTGGAACTGACGGTGGACGATATCAACGCCGGCGGCCGGAAGACCGCTGCCAACCGCAACAGCCTGAGGGAGCGCAGCAGCCTGGTCTTCGAGTCGATTCATCGGAAAAGGAGTGGGGAGGAATTCCCGGTGGAGATCAACACCAGCATCATCGAACAGGACGGCCGGCCGGTGATCCTGGCCGTGGTCCGCGACATCACCGAGCGCAAGAGTGCCCAGCGGGAGCAGGAACAGCTCAGGTCCCAGCTCCTGCAGGCCCAGAAGATGGAGTCGATTGGTCGCCTTGCAGGAGGAATTGCTCATGATTTCAATAATATGCTTGGTGTAATTCTCGGGAGGGTGGAGATGGCCATCGAGGATCTCGGCGAGCAGTCGCCGGTTTACACCGACCTCGTGGAGATCTACCACGCGGCACAGCGATCCGCCGACCTGACTCGCCAGCTCCTGACTTTCGCCCGCAAGCAGACCGCTTCGCCAAGGATTGTCGACCTGCAGGGCAAGGTGGCGGAAATGCTGATCATGCTCAAACGGATGATCGGCGAACATGTCGAGCTGGTCTGGCAGCCATCGGGGTTGTCGTGGCAGGTGCGGATCGACCCTGGCCACGTGGACCAGATTCTCACTAATCTCTGCGTCAATGCCCGGGATGCCATCTCCGGCCACGGGACCATCACCATCGAGGTGGAAAACATCAGCATCGGCCAAGAGGGCGAGGCGGGGGACGGCAAGCGGGCGGCGGGGGACTATGTTGTCCTGAAGGTCAGCGATACCGGCTGCGGTATCCAGGGGGAGATGATGGACAGCCTGTTCGAGCCGTTTTTCACCACCAAGGAGGTCGGCAAGGGAACCGGCCTGGGCCTGGCGATGGTCTACGGGGTGGTGGAGCAGAACCGGGGCTTTGTCGAGGTGACCAGCGTTCCCGGCGAAGGGTCGTGCTTCCGGGTCTTTTTCCCCCGTTACGGAGAGGACGGGGCAACGGTAGGAGAGGGCGCGCAGCCGGTCGTCGGGGCGCCGGGCGCCGGCCGGACGGTGCTGCTGGTCGAAGACGAGGCGGTGATGCTGTCGCTGGCCGGGACCATGCTGGAGCGGCTCGACTGCAAGGTTTTGGCGGCGGCGAGTCCTGAGGAGGCGCTGCGGATTGCCGCCCGGCACGCGGCGGAGATCGATATGCTGATGACGGACGTGATCATGCCCGGGATGAACGGCAGGCAGCTGGCCGACGAGATCCTCCGCCTGTGCCCGGAAGTCCGGGTGCTGTTCATGTCCGGTTACGACGAAGACATCATCGTCGGTACCGTCAGGCCTGCCGCCGGGCACCAGATCCTCCGCAAGCCGTTCAGCCGGACGTCGCTGTCGGCAAAACTGCAGGAGGTCTTTCCCGGTAAAATGGCCTCGGAAGCGGCTCCTGCGCCAGATGCCGGGCACAGGAGCGGGCCGAGCAGCCAGTAATCATGGTCAGGGAACCCCTAACCGAGGGCCGTGCCTCAGCCTTTGCCGGCGCAGAGGATGGCGTCCTG
>CAYYWK010000062.1:0-9513 GCA_964475345.1 uncultured Desulfobulbus sp. | reverse complement strand
TCCGCCGATATGTTTTTTTACCGCCGCCATCAGATCGCTGATATCCGGAGACTTCACCACATATTCATCGGAGGCCCAAGCCCCGAGATCCTGTTTGTATTCATGGTACGCGCTGCTGAGAATGACGGGAACGCCGGCATTGTACATCTTCATCTGGCGAAGCACCTCGATCCCGTTCAATCCGGGCATCTGGATGTCGAGTATCACCAGGTCCGGCTGCTCATTCCGGAATTTTTCGAGTCCTTCATGACCATCGACAGCAGAAACCACCTGATAGCCGGCATCTTCAAACTCTTCACGGTAGAGCATCTGGATACTCTCGTCGTCGTCAACCAGCAGTATCTTTTTCACGCGTTCCTCCTTGCGAGCATCAGAGTGATTCTCGTAAATACTCGGCTGCTTCCTCTGGCGGGATCGGGTTGATATAAAAACCGGACCCCCACTCGAAACCGGCGATGGATGTCAATTTCGGAACAATTTCAAAATGCCAGTGATAGTGCTCGACACCGCCGGAACGGAGCGGATCGGTATGCAGCACAAAATTGTACGGAACGTTGGGAATGCACCCGTTCAAGCGCCGCAGCGTCTCGGAAAACAGGGATGCCAGTGAGGAGAGAAGAAAATCGTCCAGCCGGCTGTAGGTCGAAGAATGCTGCTTTGGCAGTACCCACATCTCGAAGGGCGTACGGGGGGCGAAAGGAGTGATGGTAATGAAATGGTCGTTCTGGCAGACGACCCGGATGTTCTGCTGCATTTCCTGGCGGATGATATCACAGAACACACAGCGCTCTTTGTACTGGAAATAGGAAAGGGCGCCGGCCAGTTCAGAAACGATCATCCTTGGCAGAATCGGCAGGGCGATCAGTTGCGAATGCGAATGCTCGAGCGAGGCACCTGCTGCCCGGCCAAAGTTCTTGAAGACCATAACGTAACGGAAACGATGATCTTTTTCAAGATCGACGATCCGTTCCTTGAACGCCTTGAAGACAAAGAATATATGTTCCGGGGCCATGTTGCCCAGGCTTTCTTCATGGTTCGGGCTTTCAATGATGACCTCATGGGCACCGATCCCGTTCATTCGGTCATACAGGCCCTCACCTTCCTTTTCCAGATCGCCTTCGATAACAAGGGCCGGATATTTGTTGGGCACGACCCTGACCTGCCAGCCAGGGCTGTTGGCGGTCTGCACACCTCCCAGTCTGTATGCCAGAACCTCCGGCGGAGTAGTGTTTTCGTTGCCAGGGCAGAGCGGGCAGAACCCGCCCATTGAAGCATGCTTGTCAATGGCGAAGTCGGTCGGCCTTTTCCTCCGTTCTTTGGAAATGATGATCCACCGGCCGAGGACCGGATCCTTTCGCAGTTCAGGCATGGCTCATCCCTGCCCCTGAGCCTTTTCCTTGGTTTCCTGCAGCGTCTTGCAGTCAATGCAGAGGGTAGTCACCGGTCGCGCCTCGAGCCGCTTTATGCCTATATCCTCCCCGCAACCCTCGCAGATGCCGTACTTCTCCTCATCTATTCTGATGATGGCCTCGTCGATCTTGGAAAGCAGCCGCCTCTCGCGATCGCGAATGCGCAACTCAAAGCTTCTGCCGGATTCAACCGTGGCACGGTCGTTGGGATCGGGGATGTTCGTCGTCTGGTCAGTCATCTCCGACAATGTCTTGCCAGCCTCGTTAAGGATCTCCTCGCGTTTTTGCAGGAGCTGGATTCTGAATTTCTCAAGCAGTTCTTTCTCCATCTACATCTCCTTCATTGCATGGGGTGGTACAGGGCCTATCCAATTTGCTCTTCACGGATATAGGTGCCGCTTTTCCCACCAGTCTTTTTCACCAGACAGATATCACCGATAACCATCGCCTTGTCGACGGCCTTGCACATGTCATATATCGTCAACGCCGCTATCGAGACAGCGGTCAGGGCCTCCATTTCGACCCCGGTCTTCCCGCAGATGCCGATGACAGCTCTGATATGTATCAAATTTTGGTCGTCTTGGAAAGCAAAGTCAACATTGCTGCTGGTGATCAGCAGCGGGTGGGCGAGCGGAACAAGCTCGTGCACCTTCTTGGCGGCCAGAATGCCGGCTATCCTCGCAACCCCGAGCACGTCCCCTTTGGCCATCGAGCCGGATTTCACCTTAGCGTAAGCATCCGGGTTCATCCGGATGCTGCCTTGCGCCTCGGCGACCCGCCTGGTTTCTTCCTTGGAGCTCACATCGACCATCCGGGCGTTGCCCTGGGCGTCGAAATGGGTGAATTCCAGTTGCGTGTGTTGCGGCATCCCTCAAGCTCCCGTTATTTACCGAGGACCTCGTTGAACAGACGGGCAAAGAAACCTTCCTGTTCGACATGCTGGCCCTTCTTCTTACACAAATTGTCGAAATTTCGGAGAACTTCCTTCTGTTCCTCACAGAGGTTGGTCGGCGTCTGGACCTGCAGTTCAATGACCATGTCACCCCGGCCATGGCCGCGCAAACTTGGCACACCCTCCTTGCGCAGCGTAAACACATCTCCGGACTGGCTGCCGGCAGGGATTTCAAGTTTTTTCTTGCCATGGACCGTTGGCACTTCGACGCTCGTTCCGAGAGCGGCATTGACCATCGATACCGGCAGGCGGCAATAGATGGTGTCCCCTTCCCGCTTGAAAAATTCGTGTTCCTCGACGTGAATGATGACATACAGGTCCCCAGCCGGACCTCCCCGTCGGCCACCCTCGCCCTCGCCGCGCAGGCGCATCCGGGCCCCGGTGTCGACACCGGCTGGGATTTTGATGATGACCTTCTTGGTCTGCTCGACGAGGCCGAGACCGTTACAATCGGCGCAGGGGTCGGTGACGATCTGCCCTTCGCCGCGGCATTTCGGGCAGGTGGTGCTGACCTGGAAAAAGCCCTGCGAACGAACCACCTGCCCCCTGCCGTGACAGGTCGGGCATGTCGTTTTCGGGTGTCCCGGCCTGGCCCCCGTGCCTTCGCAGGTCCAGCAGGTGTCGCGGCGGGTCAGTTCAACCTCTTTCGAGGCGCCGTGGACCGCCTCCATAAAGGTCACCGAGAGATCGTACCGCAGGTCGTTACCCTGGACCGGCCCGTCACGGCGGGCCTGAGTCCTGCCGCCACTGAACCCGAAGAGATCTCCGAAGATATCCCCGAAACTTGAGAACACATCCTCAAAATTGCCGGGACCGCGGTAACCGCTGTTCTTCAGGCCATCATGACCATAGGTGTCATAGATCTGTCGTTTCTTCTCGTCGCTGAGAACTTCATACGCTTCGGTACATTCCTTGAATCTGGCCTCAGCTTCCTTATCGTCGGGATTCCGGTCTGGATGGTACTTCATCGCCAGCTTGCGGTAGGCCTTCTTGATCTCGGCCACGCTGGCATTGCGGCTGACAGCGAGTATCTCGTAATAATCGGTGCTCATATCATTCCAAAGCGAAATTCGGACCGTTACCTGTCGGTGTCGTGTTCCTGTTCCTGAACCGACTGTACCTGCTGCTTGCCCGGGGCATCAGGGAGATTTTCGATATTGTCTATGGTCACCCTGCCGGCGGCAATCTCTCTGAGGGTCATGACAACCTCCTTGTTCTTGCCTTCGACAAGGAACGGTTCGCCCTGCCGGTGCTGCTTGATCCGTTTGACAGCCAGGTGGATCAGGTTGAAACGGTTGTCGTCGCCAACCTGGCCAAGACAATCCTCTACTGTAATTCTCGCCATAAGTTTCTGTCCTCTGATAGAAGTATGTAAACGGAAGACTGCTCAGCCCGATACCTTCAACGGTGCAAGCTATTGCTTCTCAAAAGGGTTTTTCAACAACAGGGTTTCGTTGCGGTCCGGGCCGACCGAAACGATGACGGCCGGAGTCCCGGTCATTTCCTCAATCCGCCGGATGTACTTCCGGGCCTCGCCGGGAAGATCGTCGAAGAGGCGGACTCCGCAGATATCCTGCTGCCAGCCGGGCATCTCTTCATACACGGGCTGCACCTGCTCGGCCTGGCGAATGTTCGCCGGCATCGTCGCCAGGTTTCTGCCCTGCAGGGCATATGCATTTGCCATCTTCAGCACCTGTTGACCGCTCAGCACATCGAGTTTGGTAATGGCCAGACCGGTCAGTCCGTTGAGCCGGACCGCATCATTGACCACGACGCCGTCCAGCCAGCCGCAGCGGCGCGGCCTGCCAGTGGTCGCCCCGAACTCGTGGCCCTTGGCCTGGAGATCCCGGCCGACCGAATCGTTCAATTCCGTGGGAAACGGCCCTTCCCCGACCCTGGTGGTGTAGGCCTTCATGATGCCGATCACCGCGTCGATGTGCACCGGCCCGAACCCGGAGCCGTTGCAGGCATTGCCGGCAATGGTGTTCGAAGAGGTGACGAAGGGGTAGGTCCCATGATCGATGTCCAGCTGGGTTCCCTGGGCCCCTTCGAAAAGGATGTTTTTCCCGGTCTTGCGGGCCGCATCCAGCACCACCGAAATATTGCCAACATAAGGCGCCAGCCTTTCACCGAATCGCATGAAATCCGAGTAAATTTCGTCAAAGCTCACCGGCTCGCCGGCATACCGCCTGGTGATCAGGAAGTTCTTCTCCTCGACGGCAGCCAGGAGTTTTTCGCGAAAGAGCCCCTCATCGAGGAGATCGCCCACCTTGATGCCGGCCCTGCCGACCTTATCCATATAGCACGGGCCTATACCCCTGCCGGTGGTGCCGATCTTCCTGGCCATGGAGGCCTCTTTGGCCTGATCGAGACGGGCATGATAGGGCATGATGAGATGCGCATTCTCGCTGATCATCAGCCGTTCGGGGGTGACGGCGAAGGTTTGCTGCAGCTTGTCCATCTCCTGCAGCAGAATCTTCGGGTCGATAATCACCCCGTTGCCAATCATGCATACCTTGTTTTCATAGAGGATGCCCGAAGGAATCAGGTGAAAGATGAACTGGCGCCCATCCACTACCAGGGTATGACCGGCGTTGTTGCCTCCCTGGAAACGGACGATATAGTCTGCATACCGGGTCAGCAGGTCAACGATCTTCCCCTTCCCTTCATCACCCCACTGGGTACCTACAACAACCACACTGGCCATCTCCGCACTCCTCGGACCTGAATGAACGTGTCGAAAAAGAGGACTCGATATGGGCATATCGAGAAGAATCCACATGAGACAAACTCGTAAATATATCCTAATGGCATGCTAAAGTCAATTATCGAAAGCAGCCGCTCCATTAATATCTAACACATTGTTATAAAAGATTTTTTCTGAACATAACGGATGAATTTGACCACTATCGGACAGCCGGGACACCCCCCGGGATGCCTCTCTCGTTGACAGCATAGTGCAAATGCCGTACTCTTGCCGGGATGCCAGGAAGTTGCGTGACAGCATCCATGAGCCAGCGGTTTCGCACGAGAATCTGCCATATCCCCGGGTAGTCTTCCGGCCTGCCAGCACATCGATCCTGGATTATCATCGGTACTTGCAATCCTGAGCAGCAATCTGCAGGAAGAGGTTTCGCATGTTTGGCATCGGTCTGCCTGAAATGATCCTGATACTTGCCCTGGCCCTCATCGTTGTCGGTCCGGACAAACTGCCCGATCTCGCCCGTTCGCTCGCCCGAACAATCCTCGACCTGAAAAAGACCGCCGAAGGACTGAAGGCCAGTTTCAGGGAGGAAGGCAATCCCCTTGACGAAATTCGTCCCGAACTGGAGGACGCGGCCCGCTCCCTGAAGAGCAATCTGCTCGAACAACCCGTCCCGACCTGGGATCAGGACACCCCCTTCCCCGGCGTCAACCGGCCGTCTCCTGCCGGCCAGCAGGCAGTGGCGCCTGCCGCCGCTGCCGGGTATGACGACACCCCGGCCCCTCTCCTTGACGAAGAGTTCAAGGAGAATGCAGATCAGCAGCAGGGTCCGGCCGATCCCGGAGCACCGTCTCCGTCAGGCAGCGACGAGGCCGCCGTCGCGGCCGATGCAGATGACAGGAAATAACCTCCAGGCAACCCTGCCGATCCTCGAGCGGACCCTGGCCGTCTTCAGGCCGCACCATCTCGAACTGCGCCGGCGATTGATCGTCTCGGCAGGGTCTATCCTTGCGCTTTCGCTCCTTGCCTACCTGTTTGTCGAACAGATCGCGGCCTTCCTGATCGTGCCGTTGAAAAACGCCAGCCCGCTGATCGATCGACTCGTCTACACCAATCTTCCAGAGGCCTTTCTCTCCTATATCAAGCTCGCCTTCATGATCGGGCTAGCCGGCAGTTTCCCGGTCATTCTCTTCCAGGCATGGCGATTCACCGCGCCGGGACTGCGCAAGGACGAAAGACGACTGGCGGTCACCGTCGTCTTCTGGGCGACCGTCCTGTTCATCGGCGGGGGGTCCTTCGCCCTGTTCGCCGTCCTGCCGAAAATGCTCAGCTACTTCATGAGCTACGCCAGCCCGAGCCTGAAACCCCTCCCCAAACTTGGCCTCTACCTCACCTTCGTCGTCAGGATGATGGTCACCTTCGGGCTCTCCTTCGAGATCCCGTTCCTGATGGTCATGGCCGGCAAGACCGGTATTGTCGGGGGAGAGTACTTCAGGAAAAAAAGATATTACTTCTACGCAGTTATCGCCATCCTCGCCTTCATGCTGACAGCAGGTGACTTCATGGCGACGATCCTTCTCGCCATCCCGCTCTTCGGCCTGTACGAAACCGGAGTCTTCCTCACCAGGATATTCTCAAAAAGGAAAGTGAAAGCCACAGTCGATTGAAGCGTCAGCCGATCTCTTCCTTCAGCAGACAGCAGGAGATCCGGTGAACAGGCCTGCCATCGCCGCTATAATTGATGGTATCCGGCTGCAGCAGCTTGTTCATCACACAGCCTTCGGGAATGTCGAGGGCAAAAAACCTGTCCTCGCGGAGACCTTCGGCCTTGACCAGGCGATCATTGTCGATGGCATAGGCGTTGATCGGGTGGTCCTCGCAGAGCGGACACTGGTAGACCCTGCCGTTGGGGAAGATGAAGAAATTCTCCGCCACTCGACCGGCACACTGGAATTCCTCCGTCTCGCTGAGAAACACCTTCGGGTAAGTGACATGGATCCCCTCCGCCGCGGCAGCGGCTGCCACAGCAGGAACCACCGCCAGCCACTGCTCGCGGCTGACCTGCAACGTGCTCCCTTCCGCTGCCGGCACCGCCGACCGTCCCCGCAAGCCGATGACCTGGATAAAGAACCGGCCGATCCCGAGTTCGACCAGGAGGGGGACCATCCTCTCCAGATGCTCGAGATTGCGGCTGCTGACCGTATAGATCAGGCTGACCGGAAAGCCCTTCTGCCGGGCCTTTCTGATATTGGCGGTGCATACGTTGAAGACGCCGGCACCGCGAAGGGGGTCATTGACCGCGGCATCGGGGCCATCGAGGCTGAAACTGAGGTAATCGAGTTCCGCCGGACTGGTCTTTTCAAGGAAGTTATGGAAAAGATAGCCGTTTGAGTCAACGGTAACATGAAAACCGAGGCCCTTGGCAAAGGCAACCGCCGCCGCCAGATCAGGGTGCAGGGTGGGTTCGCCGCCGAGGAAAATAACATTGCCGGCCTTCTTCCCCGGCTCGACAAACAGCTGCAGCCAGCGCTTGATCGTCTCCAGCGGCAGGGTCTGCCTGCCATGCTGTTCCGGGTTGATATAGCAGTGACTGCAGGAAAGGTTGCAGGCGGTGAGGATATGGAAGAAGATATTGCGTTCGCCCGGTCTGAAGGCGACGGTTCTTGCGATCTGCGACATAGGACTCATCGGCGTGGTTGAAGGAGTTGGCAGCTGCGTCTGCGTTATTGGGCGAGGGTGTAGCTGGCCAGCAGGCTGCCCTGCAGATAGGCGTTGTCCCGGTCTCTGAAAAACTGCTGGAAGAGTTCAAGGCATTCGCGCCGCAGAACCGGCCCGACGATCTCTATCCGTCTGCCTGCATACAGTGGCGCCAGAGAGGGCAGCGACAGCCCCGTCCCCCCTCCCATGACGTCTTCATAGCCATAAACGACCCGGCCGACGTTGTTGACAAGCATTGCCGCATAGCACATCAGGCAGGGTTCCATCGTCGAATAGACGGTGACCCGGGAGAGATCGACTGCCGGGGCAAGCCGATGGAGATTCCGGAGGGCGACGATCTCCGCATGATCAAGCTCGTTGCCGCAACCGGCGCTGTTCTCCCGAGCGCCGCTGGCGATTACCTCCCCGTCGTGCACGATCACGCAGCCGACAGGAAACTCCCCCCGGGCAAGGGCCGCCCTGGCCTCCGCCAAGGCCTGCCGCATGAACTGCTCGTGCGGTGCCGTATCATCCTCGTGCATTTTTTGCTCCTCGCTGGTTCACCACGCAGGCGGTCACAGTTTCCTGCCAAACTTCAGGGCTGCAGCGGTTATGGTGACGGACGTCTGGCGCTCTATCCTGTCGTGGCCGGCGTCCCTGAACGGCAGGTAGATCAGCGAGACCGCCTCAGGCTGCAGGTTGAGTGCAGGCAGTCGGGGGAAAAGATCCTTTCTCGCCAGCGTCGCCTCGGCGAGCACCGATTTCAGGGCCTGCACCGCTTCACGCCGGCAGAGGGTGACCGGATACGCCTGGTCGAGATCCCCCGGTTCGCCGACGGCAATCCTCTTCTGCGCAACAGTCAGGTAATGGGCGACCTGCAGGAAGGATGCCGGCGGCAGTTTGAAGGCCGGGACCAAGAAACTGAAGCGTCGCTGGGCGTCATCGGCTCTTGCCACCACCGGCTGGCCGGTCAGTCGGATGAAATCCGCATAGTTCTGCAACAGGCCTTCCCCGTCCGGCCGGAGGAGAATCCGCCAGAACGGCACGGCCAGATCGCTGCCTGAACGGCCAGGGATTCTGCCCCAGTCAAGGGCGGTGAAGCGGCCATCCTCTTCGTCCCACATCGTCTCGCAGTTGCGGCAATGCAGGACCAGGGCGTCCGGCTCGCCATGCATCAGCGCTCCGCAGCGCGGACAGAGCGTCGACAAAAACCTCGGCTCCCAGTCTTCGCGAGGGCGGACCGCCGAGCCGGCAAGCTCCTCCCATCCCGCGGCGTCGCGGGCAAGCTCGGTGTTGGTCACCGCATCGACAACTGCATCAGATCGCCTGTAAACGGGAAGATACACCCGGCTGGTGGTTTCGCCGATAAACGCCCGATGCTGCACCTTTCTCCGCGTATCGGGGACAAACAGCGCCGTCAACTTCACCGCCTGAATGAATATGCTTTCCATTTTCAGCCGCTGCGGAACGAATGCCCCGGCCGCAGTGGCCGTCAGCTGCAGCAGGCGCATGGCCTGCGGCCGCAGGCCCAGGGAAAGGGCAAAGACCTCGCTGTCGAGGGCTATTCTCGTGGTATCGACGATCGCATGCCTGACCTCGTGCCCCTGGCACTGGTATATGCAGCCCTTGAAGCGGATATAGGGGATATACACCAGGTCCTCGGCGTCCACCCCGGCAGGCGGCCGGGCCGGCAGCAGGAAGCGCGGCGCGCCGCCGTTGACCATATAGTTGTGTACACCGCAGAAGGGGCA
>CAYYWK010000061.1:0-9525 GCA_964475345.1 uncultured Desulfobulbus sp. | reverse complement strand
CCCTATTTGGTCTTGCTCCGGATGGGGTTTGCCTTGACCCTCGATGTCGCCACCGAGGCGGTGAGCTCTTACCTCGCCATTTCACCCTTACCCGGATATCAGTTCGGGCGGTATCATTTCTGTGGCACTTTCCCCCGGTCGCCCGGCGTTCGCGTTACGAACCATCCTGCCCTGCGGAGTTCGGACTTTCCTCTCTGGCGCGGAGCCAGAGCGATCATGCACCCGCTCCAAGAGTAAGTGTAGTGGGAAAGTCGGAAAGAAGAAAGGAAATAATAGGTTTGCTTTCCCGGTTTGATCAGGTGGCGGCTTCTGGCCTATGGTAGATGATTCTCTGGCATGTCGGGCACTCGAACATCTGGTCGCCCTTCAGCAATTGATTGTATCGCTGGGGAGGGATGTTCATGTAGCACCCCTGGCAGACGCCCTGGAGGACATTGACAACTGCAAGACCGTTCCGCCGTTCACGCAGAGTGGAATATTTTTTCAGGATACTGCCTTTGATTTTTTGGGCCTGCTGCTGACGGAGAGCGTCCTTTTCTCTTTTCGCCTTGCTGATGGTCTCAATGGTGTTGCGAACCTTTTCTGATTCTTCGGCGAGTAATTCCTTTTCACCTTTGAGCAGGTTCTTCTCTTCCGATATCTGGGCGCCGAGCTTTTCAACCGCCTCCATGATGGCGACGATTTTTTCCTCGCTCTCCTTGGCGTTTTTTTTGCCTTCCTCAATTTCCTTGAGCAAGGCTGTCTGTTCGCGTCCAGTCTGAACCTGCATCATTTTGGACTGACGATCCTTGACGAAGGCCATCTTGTCTGCCACTTCTGACTCGAGGGAGCGCCTCTCCTTTTCGTTGCTGCTGATCTGTTCCTGGAGTTCGCTGATAAGGGCTTCCCTGTCGGCAAGGGCGGCGATTCGGGCATCCAGCGCATTCTGCTCGGCCTTGATTTCGTTTTCAATCTGGTCAATTTCCAGATCGATGCTCTGGAGGGCGATGAGTTGGTCTATATGTTCGTTCAAGACTCTTCTCCTGTAATGAGGTTGATCAGTGATGTTCAGTCAATATATGTCAAAACGAAGGGGGCCCGTTCGGTCGTTGTCGATGCAACGGTGATTCCCCATCCGCGGTAGATTTGTTCTTTCTCAAGCAGTTCCTGCAAGAGGTTGACGGCATATCGTTCAGTCGCGTAATGCGTGC
Organism: uncultured Desulfobulbus sp.; assembly: GCA_964475345.1. Lineage (GTDB taxonomy): Bacteria > Desulfobacterota > Desulfobulbia > Desulfobulbales > Desulfocapsaceae > Desulfoprunum. Next base: position 8,335 of record CAYYWK010000061.1, on the reverse strand, counting down.
CTTCAATCAGACAGAATCCTTGTTCTTCTGCCCAGCGGGCGATATTGTGCTTGATTTCTGCAGTGATGAAAATGTCCGCACCTGCGTTGCGAGCTATGGGGGAAAGATCGGAACCGCTGCCGCCGCAGACTGCAACCGAAGAAATGAATTCAGGGATCTGTCCAACGACGGAGAGTGCTTGCACGTTCAGGGCCTTGCCGAGAACTCGCATAAAATCTTTGAACGGTTGTGGCTTTTCCAATTTGCCGATTCTGCCCATGCCATGCTCCGGGTTATTGTCGGCGGAGCTTTGAAGAAGCGGCCGCAGCCCTTCGATACCGATGGCCCTGGCCAGGGCATCGCTGACCCCTGTTGCGGCACTGTCCAGATTGGTGTGGCAGGAGATGACGCTGATCCGGGAGGAAACCACCATTTCAATGAACCGGCCGGTTGGGGTGGCTGTGTCGATTGCCGGCAGCGGCTTGAAGATCGGTGGGTGGTGGGTGATGATCGTATCGGCACCTTTGGCGATGGCTTCCCCTGCGAGAGTGGAGGTGGGATCGAGGCCAATGAGAATCGAGGTGACCGGGCGGGAACTGTCGCCGATCAGTAGCCCGACGTTATCCCAGGGCTCTGCCAGTGCAAAAGGGGCATGTTCGTTCAGGCATGATATGATGTCGCTGATCCGTGTCGGCATATGGCGGTCAATCAGTCGGAACAATAAAAAAAGGTACATCCCGGGCGGATGTACCTTTTTGTCCTTTTCGGCTGCCGGTCATTCCGGAGCTGGACTGTGTCGTGGAGAAAGGATCTTTTCTTTTCTCCGGTTTTGTGTGCTGATGGTCTGTTTCTCAAGGAACCTGTCGTTTCGTTCAGATTCATCGGGACTGGTGGGCGCAGTAGGATTCGAACCTACGACCGACCGGTTATGAGCCGGTGGCTCTAGCCAGCTGAGCTATGCGCCCTAATATAAAGAAACATAGTATATAAAAAAAATGATAAGGAAAAGTCAATAAAAAAAGGAGGTGAGACGCGAGTGCCGGGTTTCCCGTCCGTCGGAAAAGCTTTGTACCCTGTAATTATCGGAAAGGGGTGGCAAATAGGCAGACATGTTCTAAAGTAGCAGGTTGGATGTGTATCGTCTGGCATCAGAGCCGTTGTTTAACTGTTTTCGACCGGCAAGCCTCTTTTCGGGATTCCATTTTGATCTACACAAATCTTCTCATATTTCTGGTGGCGATATTTCTTTTCAGCATGGATACAGCCGCCGAGAAGCCACTGCTGACAGGCTGGCTGGCGCTGGTTGCTTTCTTCTGCCTCCCGGTCGCATATGACCGTATCTGCCGGTACGTTTTCGGCAGGAAGGAGGCGTTTGCATCGGCCGGCTACTTTCGTGCTGAAAAGACCATGATGATTGTTGCCCTGGGGTTCTTTTTGGCGACACTGTATCTCTGTGACGCCAAGTATTATCTCGCGGCTTTCTCATTCGGCAACAGGCTGCCGGCCTTTGTCAACTTTTCCGGGCTGGTGATTTTTCTGCTGTATCTTTCCCTGATGTGGCGAGTCAGCAGGGTTAACTATGGAATTGTGTTCGGCCGCCGCTACCCGGCAACCGGATTCATCGTCTCAAATATCAAGATCAACCTGCCGATTGTCCTGCCCTGGGTGGTATTGTCGCTGATCTACGACCTGGTGACGCTCTTCCCATTGGCAGGCATGCAGGACCTGCTTGCCTCCGGCTGGGGCGATCTGCTTTTTTTCGTTGTCTTTCTCCTGCTGATCCTGGTGTTTTTCCCTCCCCTCGTCAGACGTCTCTGGAGCTGCAAACCGCTACCGGATGGGCCTTTGCGCCAGCACCTCGTCCAGTTCTGCAAGGGCCAGGGATTCAGCGCCGAACTCTATCTCTGGCCGCTGTTTGAAGGACAGGCGCTGACCGCCGGCGTAATGGGACTTGTCCCCGGTCTCCGCTACATCCTGTTGACACCCGCCATCATCGAGACCATGTCGCTGGCCGAGTTGGAGGCAGTGATGGCGCATGAAATTGGTCATGTCAAGAAACGCCATCTTCTGCTCTATGCCCTGCTTGTCGGCGGATTCAGTATTTTTGCAGGGATGATGGCGCAGCCATTGATTTTTCTGCTGCTCTCCCGGGAGTTTTTCTATTCGCTGATGGTAAAATGGCATATCCCTGCCGATACGGTCCTGACAATGGTTGGTGCGGTGCCGCTGCTTGTTTGCATGATACTGTATTTTCGCTATGTTTTTGGCTATTTTATCCGTAATTTCGAGCGACAGGCTGATCTGCACGTGTTTTCCGTGCTCGGTTCAGGACAGGCTCTGATTTCTGCATTCGAAAAGATTGCCGTCCTCAGCGGCGATATTCGTGACAAGCCGAGCTGGCATCATTTCGGAATAGGTGAGCGGGTCGAATTTCTTGAATGCAGCGAGCGAAACCCTGAGAATATCCAGCGGCACGACCGCAAGGTCAGGATCAGCCTGTTCGTGTATGTGGTTGCGATGGCCGCGATGATCGGGATGGTGCAGCTGATCCCGCAGGAGCAGCTGGCGCGGCAGTATGAGGATCGCTTCGCGGAGGCGGTGCTGCTTGAGAAAGCGCGTCAGGAGCCGGAGAAGGCGCTATGGAAGCGGCTTCTCGGCGATCTCATGGTCAGCCGGCAACTGGAACGTAAGGCCTTGGAGGCGTATGAACAGGCACTGTCACTGGAGCCGGCGAATCCAGAAATAATGAACAATCTTGCTTGGTTGCTGCTGACCAGTCGGGACTTGTCATTGCGTGATCCAGCCCGGGCTTTGACGCTTGCCCGCGGGGCTGCCGTCGTTCACCCGCGGGGCTATATACTCGATACCCTGGCTACAGCTTACTGGGCAAACGGTTTTGTCCAGGAGGCGGTCAACAGTGCGCGGCAGGCAATTTTTGCGGACCCCCCACAACGCAAGTACTACCAGCTGCAGATAGAGCGCTTTCTCAGGCAAGCCTACGAGGAAACTTTGAAGGTTCCTCTGGCCGTGAATGGCGATGGTGACGCCCGGCAATGACGAAGGAGTCTTCCGCTCAACGGCAGTGGAAAAGCTGTTTACCGCCTGCCCTGGTCCCGGTACTGCGATATCCGGGAAGAGGCGTCACAACACGCTGCCCGCCTGATGCAGCGAAAAAATCAGGTTGTGAAGTTTTTGAATCCTGTTTGAAAAGGTTGGGATATGAGATTACTGCAGAGTGAGGAACTCCTCGATATTCTTGTTCGTCAGCAGGTGCTGACGGCCGAGCAGCGTCAAACGGTACTGCTGGGAAAGGGGAAGCAACGCCAGAAACTGATGCGGCAACTGGGGAAGGAAGGGGGAAATGAGAAATACTCACCCGATATGGTGGAGATAATCGTCGCCTTCGAGTTCACTGTTGGTGATGGTGGCAAGTTACCGGTCGATGAAGAGCGCATCATGCGCGCCGTGGCCACCGACCAGAAAATTCCCTTCAAGAAGCTTGATCCACTCGAACTGGATATAGAGATAGTCACCAAGAAAATTCCCCGGAATTTCGCCATTCGCCAACTCCTCCTGCCATTCAACGTACAGGAAGGCACTCTGGAGGTGGCGGTGTACCACCCTGACTGTCAGCAGGTTCTTGCCGATATCGAACAGGTTGTCCAGATGCCGGTGAGGCAGTATCTTGCGACTAAGTCTGATATTCAGAGGATACTCGCTGAGTTTTTCGGCTTTCAGAGATCGATCAGCGCGGCCGAGGACCAGTTCAGCGTTGCGGCCAGCAGTTCCATTGATATCGGCAACCTAGAACGCTATGTCAAGATCGCCTCCTCGACCAAGGAGATCAACTCCTCGGACCAGCATATCAAGCAGGCTGTCAATCACATCTTCCATTACGCCCTTGAGCAGCGAGCCAGCGACATCCACATTGAGCCCAAAAGATCGATCTGCATGGTCAGGTTTCGAATCGATGGAGCCCTTCATACTATTTACAAGTTGCCCAAGGTGGTGCATTCAGCGATTGCCTCGCGCATCAAATTCCTCGCTCGTCTCGATATCGCAGAAAAACGGCGCCCGCAGGACGGCAGGATCAAGATCGGCGTGAAACATGAGAAGGACGTCGAAATCCGGGTTTCGACTGTACCTGTTTCTTTCGGTGAGAAGGTTGTCCTGCGTATCCTCGACCCGGATGTCGTTTTCCAGGATATCCGACAGATCGGTTTTTCCAAACGAGACCTCACCGTCTACAGGGGTTTCATGGAGGCGCCGCACGGCATCGTTCTGGTCACCGGTCCAACCGGCAGCGGCAAGTCGACCACCCTCTATTCAACACTGAAAGAGATTTCCACGCCGGAGATCAATATTGTCACCGTCGAGGATCCGGTGGAAATGGTCCATGAGGATTTTAACCAGATTGCCGTGCAGCCGATGATCGATATCACCTTCTCGACAATTCTCCGCAACATTCTGCGGCAGGACCCTGATGTCATCATGATTGGCGAGATTCGTGATCTGGAAACCGCATCGTATGCCGTTCAGGCTGCGATGACCGGGCATCTTGTATTCTCGACGCTCCATACCAACGATGCGGTGTCGTCGATCGCCCGCTTGCGCGACCTTGGGTTACAACCGTTCATGATCGCCTCGACGCTGCTCGGGTGCATGGCGCAACGGTTGGTGCGAAGAATCTGTACGGTTTGCGCCGAAAGTTTTGAGATCAAGGGAGAGACCCTCCTGAAAATGGGCTTTCCGATACTGGAGCCAGGTCCGGTTCAACTGAAAAGAGGCAAGGGGTGCAGGGAATGCAGGGGAACCGGTTACAAGGGAAGGATCGCCATCTTTGAGATTTTCCCCATGTCTCACCAGTTGAAGAAGATGACCGCGGAAGGAGATTCCACGATGGAGATGCGCCGAGTTGCAATCCGCGAAGGAATGACTACCTTGCGGGAGGATGCCTGGAGCAAAGTGAAGGCAGGGGTCACGACGGTTGAGGAGGCCTTGCGGGTTACTGCCGAGTCGTGAGCATGTGAGATCTTGGAGGATAGGATAGGTGCATGGCTGTCAAGATTGTCTGCCAGAACAAAAAAGCATATCACGATTACCATATCGAAGCGACCTACGAGGCCGGAATGGTGCTTTCCGGGCCGGAGGTCAAGTCTTTGCGGGCCGGAAAGGCGAATATGCGGGATGGTTACGCACAGATCAATGATCGAGGTGAGGCGATGATGTACAACGTCCACATATCGTTCTACACCTTTGCCACCCACAATCCCAACGAGCCGCTGAGGGTGCGGAAACTGCTCCTTCACAAGCGTGAAATCCGCAAACTGATAGGGAAATTAAAGGAGAAGGGGCTTGCGTTGATCCCCCTGAAGATATACTTTATACATAATGGCAAGGCCAAGGTTGAACTAGGTCTCGCCCGCGGTAAGAAACAGTATGACAAGCGGGCCGCTCTCAAGGAGAAGCAGAGTGATCGCGAAGTTCAGCGCGCCATGCGCCACGATCCGAAATGATTGAGGCGATGGGGTATTTTTTTACTATTCGGATAAGGGGGCGAAACGGCTTCGACGGGGATGTGTAAGCTCTACGTTGCATGCCGAGCTTCTGTCTGCTCGTAAAACCGACGGAACTCATTATAATCGCCGACGATTATAATTACGCAGTAGCAGCTTAATCTGCTCTGCCGTCCCTCCGGTCTTCGCCCGTAAGGCCGGACAGGGGCGTCGACTCAACGGGCTGGTTGGGTGATGGTGCCTGTCTGTCATTTGACGAGATCTTTCAGGATAGCGACCGGAAATCTATGTTCCGACTGAGTTCAGGGCGCGAAAATTAAAGTACGGAACTACGCATGTAGATACGGGAGGGGAGCATTTGCGGACGCGGGTTCGACTCCCGCCGCCTCCACCAGATTTTTAAGTAGTTGTTTTTATAACGAAAAAAGAGGCCGTTCGATGGCCTCTTTTTTTTCGTCCACTTTTTGGCCACTTTTTCGGCCATCCTTCGCTGACGGTCTCCAAACTTAAGGAGACACCATGATCAGCAAACTTCCCTACCTGCAAATTGGCTACCGAGGCACCTATTATTTTCGGCTCGTAATTCCGAAACACTTGCGCCATAGTGTCGGTCAAGATTCAATTCGAAGATCACTCAAAACAACCGACATCCACACAGCTCAGCGAAGAGCCTCAAGCCTCTATAGAACCATGAAAAAATTACTCGACACCGAGAGCGGCGGCATCTGGTCTGCTGCGGAAGATGAAAATGATAATGCTCTCAAAAATACGATCGTCGTCGGCAACCTGAAAATCACGTACCCAGACGGTCGAACTGTCGAATGCGAAAAAATCGAAACCGATCCAAACTCTGAAAGAGACTCCGAAAATCTCAAAATAGCTCTATCACAACTTGGAATCGACGGAAAACAACCGGGTACGGTTGTCGAAAGGGTTGAACCGAAAACGAAGACGGTAAAACCGCTCTCAATGTATATTGAAAAAATAGTTAATGATAAAAGAAGAGAAAAATGCAGCGAGAAATACTGTGGAGCTCTTCGAGACGCGATTCTCACATTCATCGAAATAGTCGGTGACATTCAAGCCGACCAACTCGACCGCGACTGTGCTCGAAAGTATGCCGACGGCTTTATGAAACTGCCGTCAAATCGAACCAAGAAACCTCGGTATCGAGCGAAAACCGTCAAGCAGCTCCTTTCGATGCATATCCCGAAAGAAGATCTAGTCTCGGATACAACGTTCAACAATAATCTGCAGAAACTGTCGACGTTCGCGTTATGGCTCAAACTGGAGAAAGTTCTCTCCGGTGAAAATCCGTTCTCTGGCTTTGCTCTCGACCTTGGAAAAGCGAGAAACCAATGGTGCGCATTCACAAAAGAAGAAATACAAAAAGTCTTTGACCCGAAAACATACGTCTATGATCGAAACCGACCGTCTCACTTCTTTGTTCCACTGATTACGAGCCACTGTGGCAGCCGTGTCGAAGAAGTCTGCTGCATGAATAAGTCCGATGTCATCGAAGTAGACGGTGTTTGGTGCCTCCGGCTCTTCGAAGACGCGGACGACAAATCAAGCAAGAACGCGATGTCTGAACGACTCGTCCCGATTCACTCAAAACTTCTTGAGCTTGGTTTTCTGAAATATGTCGAAACTCTGAAGGATGGCTCGAAACTCTTTCCGAATCTCAATCGAACAGTCAATGGCTACCATTCAGCGGTTTCGAATGCTTTCAATCGTTATCTCGAAGAAATCGGAGTCAAAAGAGACAAACTCAGCTTGAAATCATTCCGTCACTCGGTCATCACGGAACTTCTAAAACTTGAAATCAGACTCGAACATATCCGCGAAATTGTCGGTCACAGCGTCGAACACGACATCACTCTAGGAAGATACGCGAAAGGCGTGCCGGTCGACGTGCTCAAAAGAGCTGTCGACCGGCTTGACTGGAACTTGGCCACTTCACAGCTTCCAAAATTCTAGTTGTTCGTCGGGTTTGTTTCAGTTGTTCACCGAAATCGACGAAACTGCATTTCTATAAATATTTTGTACACTTGATCTGTACATCCTGGTTGGGGCATTTAAGGTAGATTCATTAACCATCTACCGCATAACTTGCCCCTCCAGGAGATACAGATCATGCTCAACACACCAACCGCCGCCCGTTTAGCCAGACTCCCCCGCCTCTACCAGACCGAGAACACTCCCATCGGCGATACTCTCATCCATCTCCATTTTTTCATCGGCAGCAGTGACTGGTTCATCGCTGAATTTGACGCTGAGGATATCTTCTTCGGTTTTTCCGTCCTCGGCGGTGATTGGCAGAACGCAAAATGGGGCTACATTTCTTTCAATGAACTGAAGGATGTCCGAGCCCACGGAGTTCTTCATGTGGACTGCGAGTTGGAGAAATATTGGCCGGTCCGGCCATTCTCTGAGGTGCTGGAAGATTATGCACCGAAGGATTAATGCCGATTATAGTTGGTCTAATTCTGTCACAGATTCACACGGTCGTACTCCTCAACCTCGTCCTGCGCCGTGATGCACAAGTAATCAAGCGTCTGTTTCTGGCTCCTGTGATTCATCATGGCCATCAATGTAGGAATCGATGCACCGGCCTTATGATGATGGTATGCCCATGTTTTCCGCATGGTGTGGCTTGCGAAATTACCGATCAAGCCTGCTCGTTTACACCAATACTTAAATCCACTGGATAATGCGGCAGTCGTAATTGCCAAACCATCAGATCGAGTGAATATCAGATCTTCTGCCTTCCATGCCTGACGGGTTGCAAAATATCCCTGTAATGCAATTTTCGCGGCACGATTCAATCTCAAGTTTTT
>CAYYWK010000060.1:0-9572 GCA_964475345.1 uncultured Desulfobulbus sp. | reverse complement strand
GTGAGAACGCCAAGAAATTCCTCGCCGACCATCCCGAAATGTGCGCCGAAATTGAGAACAAGGTCAGGCTGGCCTTCGGCATGGCGCCGGTGGACGCGCCTAAGGCAGGCGGCGCAGGGAGCGAGAAGGCAGCCGCCGGAGAATAGGCCCGTCCGTCGGCATCCCCCAGGTATGCCTCTTCGACAATCAACGACCTCATGACACCAAAGAAAATCAAGACCCGGTTTGATGTGATCATCGTCGGCGGCGGGCCGGCAGGACTGTTCGCCGCCTACTACCTCAGCGAGCACAGCCAGCTCGATGTGCTGCTGATCGAGAAGGGCAAGGCACCCCTCAAGCGCCAGTGCCCTATCAAGGACCACGGCTGCATCAAGTGCCGGCCATGCAACATCCTCTGCGGCATCGGCGGCGCCGGCCTGTTCTCGGACGGCAAGCTCAACTTCATCCACAAGCTGGGCAAGACCGATCTGACCCAGTTCATGGAAACCTCCGAGGCGGTGCGGCTGATCGACGAGACCGAGGCGATCTACAACCGCTTCGGGATGGACGGCAAGGTCTTCCCCACAGACATGGAAAAAGCGCGGGAGATCCGCAAGCAGGCCCGCAAGCAGGGAATCGAACTGCTGCTGATCCGCCAGAAGCACCTGGGCAGCGACAACCTGCCGGGCCATATCGCCGCCATGGCGGATTATGTGCGGGAACGGGGAGTCACCTTCCACCATTCCGAGGAGGTCCGCGAGGTGGTGGTGGAGAACGGCGCAGTCACCGGCGTTGTCACCAACCGCGGCAGCTACCAGGCCGGCAACGTCATCCTCGCTCCCGGCAGGGTCGGGGCGGAGTGGGTGGGCAGCGTCGCCCGCAGCCACGGCATCGTGCTCAGCCAGCGCGGCATAGAGGTCGGCGTGCGGGTGGAAGTCCACAACGAGATCATGCAGGACCTGTGCTCGATCATCTACGACCCGACCTTCTTTGTCCGGACCAGCAAGTACGACGACCAGACCCGCACCTTCTGCACCAACCTCGGCGGTTTCGTCGCCCTGGAGAACTACCAGGACTTCGTCTGCGTCAACGGCCATGCCTATATGGACAAGAAGTCGGACAACACCAACTTCGCCTTCCTGTCCAAGGTGGTGTTGAACGACCCGGTGGAGGACAACCAGGCCTACGGGGAATCGATCGGCCGGCTGGCCACCCTGATCGGCGGCGGCAAGCCGATCCTGCAGCGCTACGGCGACCTGACCCGCGGCCGGCGCTCCACCTGGAACCGGGTGCGCAACAGCTACATCGAGCCGACGCTGAAGAACGTCACCTGCGGCGATATCGCCATGGCCCTGCCGGAGCGGATCCTCACCAACCTGGTGGACGGTCTGGAGCAGCTCAATCAGGTCATTCCCGGCGTCGCCAACGACGAAACCCTGCTCTACGCGCCGGAGATCAAGTTCTTCGCCACCCAGATCGACACCGACAACAACCTCGAGACCACCGTCAGAGGCCTGTTCGTTGCCGGCGACGGACCCGGCGTGGCCGGCAATATCGTCTCGGCGACGGCCACCGCGCTGATCCCCTCAAAGGAGATCATGCGACGCCATGGCCTTGCCGTTCCGGCTGGAGATACTCCCGCAACAGTATCGAACGGATAACGCCAGCATGAGAGTTTGGTTAGTTGCACTCCACACTGCATTATGCAGTTGACATTGTCCCTGCATAGGCTATAATTTCAGCAAACAAGAATGATTATCATTTACTGAATATCAACCCCAACCACTACGAAGGAGCATATCATGGCAAAATGGGAATGTCCGTGCGGGTATATCTACGATCCGGCCGAAGGCGACTACGAGCATGGTGTCGACCCAGGTACTCCCTGGGAAAAACTGCCGGACGACTGGGTCTGTCCGCTCTGCGGCGCCGAGAAAGAGGCCTTCTGGAAGGTTGACTGAGCCGCACAGCTTTTTCCGGGCCTGGAGCGGATGCGCGCCAGGCCCGGATTTTTTATGCACCTGTGAATTAGGGTGTTCTAATAGTATTTGTAAACTCAAATAATCAGGAGGTCCCCATGTCACTGCTCGTCACCAAGCCTGCCCCAGATTTCACCGCCACTGCGGTCCTGGCGGACAACACCTTCAAGGAAAATTTCCAGCTGTCGGATTTCCGAGGCAGGTATGTCCTGCTGTTCTTCTACCCGCTCAACTTCACCTTTGTCTGCCCGTCGGAGATCCTCGCCTTCAACAAGGCGGTGGAGCAGTTCGAGGACAGCAACTGCCAGCTGATCGGGGTGTCGATCGACTCCCATTTCTCCCATCTCGCCTGGAAAAACACGCCGGTAAACGAGGGCGGCATCGGCCAGATCAGGTATCCGCTGGTTTCCGACCTCAGTAAGTCGATCTCCAGGGATTACGGCGTGCTGCTCGATGCCGGCATCGCCCTGCGCGGGCTGTTCCTCATCGACCGGGAGGGCGTCATCAGGCACCAGGTAGTCAACGACCTGCCGCTGGGCCGAAACGTCAACGAGGCCCTGCGTATCCTGCATGCCCTGCAGTTCACGGAAAAGCATGGGGAAGTCTGCCCGGCCAACTGGAACAGGGGCGAGGATGCGATGGTTCCTACCGCCGAGGGCGTTGCCGCCTACCTCAGCGCCCACGCTGCCGACTAAGGACTACGCGGCAGCGGCAATCGCTCCCTGCCGCTGCCAGGCTTTACGAGGTGAGCAGTACGTACAGGGCGTCGTTGTAACCGATGTAAAAAACCTTGCCGCGGCGCAGCGCAGGGGCCCGCAGGTTGCCGGTGCGGCCGGTGATCAGGGCGAGGATCTCGTCCCGGCCGGCCTGCCGGGGTGAGACCTCAGTGATTTTGCTGCCTGCGGCAACCAGTATCTTCTCCGCGCCCGCCACCACTTCCCAGGCCGCATCGCCCTGATACACGAGTTTTCTCGCGTCCGCTTCCTCGGCCACCTTCACCCCTGCCTGTCCGAGGGCCTCCCGGGCCTTCCGGCAGGAGACTCAACCGCTCCGGAAATATCCCCAGTCGATTGCCGTCATCCGCTTTCTCCATGCATGAAAGAGGCCGCAGCATCCTGCGGCCTCCCGGGTGATCCGGCCCGCCGCTACTCCGCCACGGGAGGAGTGAAGATCCGTTTGCCCATCTCCAGGTCCATCGCGAACATGCCGGCAGAATCCTTGCCGACCATTTTCAGCTTGCTCAGCACCTCGCCGACGCTGGCCTCCTCCTCCACCTGTTCGGTGACATACCACTGCAGGAAGATGTTGGAGGCATGGTCCCGTTCGTCAAGGGCGCAGTTGACCAGATCATTGATCAGCCTGGTGACATGCTCCTCGTGCTTGGCCGTCTGCTCGAGCACCACCAGCGGCGAGTCCCACTTGCTGTCCGGCTTGGCGATTGCCGCCAGCACCACCTTGCCGCCGCGTTCGTTGACGTAATCGAACATCTTGGTGGCATGGAACAGTTCCTCCTGGGCCTGGCAGCGCATCCAGTTGGCGAAACCCGGCAGGCCCTTGTTGCTGAACCACGCTGACATCGACAGGTAGAGATAGGACGAGTACAGTTCGGCGTTGATCTGCCCGTTCAGGGCGTCATTCAATTTCTTGCTGATCATGGTGTTCTCCTTGTCAGTCTCCATTCATCCCAGGACCTCGGCTTCCGAGGTCACGGACTATTTTTTCTTGTCCTTCTTGTCCTTCTTGTCTTTCTTGTCTTTCTTGTCTTTCTTGTCTTTCTTCTCCTTTGCAACCGAATCCTTCAACGGGCAGCCGCTGCAGCATTTCCCTTTCTTTTCAAATTTATGACAGCATTTGTCTTTCTTTCCCATCGGAGGTCCTCCCGGTGATAGACGAATAGAGCGTCGATCTGTTTTCTAGATGGTAAGTATTCCCCTTCCGTTTGCGAGGTATGGCCGGCATTTTTCACGGTTTGCCGCTTTTTGCCCATGTACTCAGTATTCCTGGTTGAATTCGCTGAACCCAAACCAGCAGCCGTTGCTGCTCAGATAGTCGATCTCGGCCTGGACAACCGCTACATGACCATCCTCAATCTCGATGAAACGGGCGAAGAACTCGCGGTGTTCACCATCCAGCCGGGCAACCAGGCGCCGATAGTAATCGGAGGTCTCCCGTTCCATATTCAGCGCCACGTTGAGGATCTGCCGCTCATCGTCGAGCACCGGATCGGGAACCAGGCCCTCCACCGGGCCGAGGTCTTTGGCCAGTTCCGAGGCAGACGGGAGGGCGGAGGGCAGCGCGATGGACCCGATCACCCCGTCACGACGCCAGCGCCCGAGGCAGGCGAGCAGATAGTCGATATGGCCCTGTTCCTCCCCCGCCAGCACCTCGAAGATCCTCCGGCCGGCCGTGTTGCGGATCCGATCCACGGAGGAGAGGTAGTGATCGCGGATCCGGGTTTCGTACTCAATCGCCGTCAGAATCGCTTCGTCGAGCCGCATGGCGCACTCCCTGTCAGTAGCCGGTCCCGGCGGCCAGGCTCATCCTCGCCCCGCAGATCACCAGCATGTTGAAGAAAAAGACCGAATTGAGAGAGATGAACAATACCTTGTCGTTACGGAACACGGCGGAAACCGTCTGCCCGAAAAAGAGCAGCGGCAGGACCGCCGTGGGCAGCAGCAACAGGGGCCGGACCAGGCCGCTGGAGTTGAGCGGCGGCAGCGAAAAGAGCGTCATCGCCGCGGCCAGTGCGGCCACCCATGGCACCAGCAGCCGCCGCAGGCCCGGCTCGGAAAGATGCTCCAGCATGCTCGGCATCCCCACGGAACGGTAATCATCCCGGTGGATCAGCAGCACCAGCAGGGAATGCGGGACCTGCCAGAGCACCAGCAGCAGCATGAGCAGCAGCGCCACCGGCGAATCCGGCCGCCCGCCTCCCGCCAGCCAGCCGATGACCGGCGGAAGACCGCCGCACAGGGCTCCGGGGAGTATCGCCAGCAGGGTGCGGGCCTTGAGCGGGGTGTAGACGCCGTTGTACAGCAGGAGGGCCAGCAGACCGGCAGCAAGCGGCAGCGGACCGGGCAGCAGCACGAGCAGCAGCAGACCGGCGGCGATCAACGCCAGGGACTGCCGCAGGGCCTGCCCTGTGCTGAGTTCCCGCCGCGGCAGGGGGCGATCGCAGGTCCGCCGCATCAGCGCGTCGCTGCGCCATTCCTGAAGGCTGTTCAGCGTGCCGGCCCCGCCTGCCAACAGGGCCACCCCGGCGAACACCTTCGCCAGCTGCCAGGAGAGAACCGGCGAGGCAAGGAGAAATCCGAAAACCGCCGAAGAGGCGATGGCCAGGCAGAGCAGTCCCTTGGCCAGGCGCAGCCGGATCAGCAGACTGCCGCAGCAGCCATCCGCAGGCCACGCCGCAGACCTCGCCCCTGCGGTCATCACCTGTCCTCCGCCGGCATCAGGAGCGGCCTCACTCCTCCTCTTCCAGCCATGCCAGGTACTCCTCTTCCGGTACGATCTTCAGCTTGGCGGTCATCGCCGAATGCTCGGTGCCGCAGTACTCGGTGCACTGGATGTCGTACTCACCCTCGTGGTCGGCCTGGAACCAGGCATAGGTGGTCATGCCGCGAACGGCGTCGACCTTGATCCGGAATGCCGGGATGTACAGGCTGTGCAGCACGTCCACCGAGGATATGTTGAGTTTCACCGCCGACCCCAGCGGCACCACCAGCTCGTTCTCGACCTCCTTGCCGTTGTCGTAGATAAACAACCAGGAGAACATCTGGGCGGACACCTCGACCTGCAGCGCGCCTTCCGGCACTTCGCGCAGGCCGATGTAGGATTTCCAGCCGACGTAGAACATCGACAGGGCGATCAGGGTGGGGATGATCGTCCAGACAATCTCCAGCAGGGCGTTGTCACGGATGTTCGCCGGCTCGGGATGCCGGCTGCGGCGGTAACGGATCACGAAGACCACCATCACCGCAGTGATGCCGAAGAGCAGCACCACCGAAATGCCCAGGATATACCAGAACGCCAGATCTACGCCGTGAACAGGATTCATGTCCTCTATCCCTTACCTGAATGCCACATCCCAGAAGGTGAAGCCGATCATGATCGCCAGAAACAGGGCGGTGCCGAGAAACGAGTAGCGGATCACCGGCCCCTCGTAGCGCAGGTGCATGAAGAACAGCAGCACCAGCGAGGCCTTGGTGGTGGCGATAGCCAGCGCCGCCGGCACATTGAAGAAGCCCAGGTGGACATACGAGATGCCCACCGTTGCGCAGGTCAGCAGCAGCAGCAGCAACAGGACCGATGCCAGTTGCCCGTAACTCGTCACATGCCGCCGTTCATCAGATGTCATAGGATCCTCCAGCCTCACAACCCGTTCACAGAACAAGATAGAACATCGGAAAGACGAATATCCAGATCAGGTCCACCAGGTGCCAGTAAAGGCCTGCGTTTTCCAGCATCGCAAACCGCCCGGCGTCGATCCTGCCGCGCAGCACCAGCACCATGCTGACCGCCAGCAGCGCCATGCCGATGATCACGTGCAGTCCGTGCAGGCCGGTGATCACGGAGTAGAGGCCGAAGAAGATGTTCAGGCCGGGGTCGGCATCCTGCAGCCTCGCAGAGTTGGGATAGATGTCGTGGCCGATCTTGGCCCCCCACTCGAAATACTTGTTGATCAGAAAGACAAGACCGCAGCCCAGCGAAAACAGCAGGAAGCCGACGGTGTGACGCCGGTTGCCGCGCTGGATGGCGGTGATCGAGGCGGCGACGGTAAAGCTGCTGACAAGCAGCACCACGGTGTTGATCGCACCGATGATCCGGTTCAGTTCCCTGCCCCCCTCGACGAAGAACCCGGGGTACATGTGGTAATAGACGGCGTAGAGGACAAAAAGCCCACCGAAGAGGATGATCTCCGAATAGAGAAACAGCCACATCCAGATCCTTATTCCCAGGGTGTCGCGCCGGCTGCTCATCGCTGTTTCCCCTCGCCCCTGGTTCGGGCGACGACTTTGCTGAAATCATACGGGAAACCTTCGATCACCGGGGTTCTGGCAAAGTTCTCCACGGGTGGCGGCGAGGCGATCGCCCATTCCAGCGTGGTGCCACCCCAGGGGTCGGCAGGGGCAGTGCGGGGCTGGCGCAGGCTGAGCAGCAGGTTGACCAGCATGATCAGGATACCGGCGCTGAGCAGGTAGCCGCCGAAACCGGCCAGGAAGTTGCCGGTCTCGTACTGCGGCAGGTAGTCGTAATAGCGGCGCGGCATGCCCTGCAGGCCGAGGATCAGCATCGGCACGTAGTGGAAGAGAAAGCCGATCGCGGTCAGCACCGCCCCGACATAGGCCGGGCGGAAGGGGTACATTACCCCGAACATCTTCGGCCACCAGAAATGCAGGGCGGCGAAGAAGGCGAAGCCGGTGCCGCCGAACATCACGAAGTGGAAATGGGCGACGACGAAATGGGTGTCGTGGACATGGATGTCGGTGCCGGCCGCCCCCAGCACCAGGCCGGTCAGCCCCCCCACCGTGAACAGGTAGATGAAGCAGAGCGACAGCAAGAGCGGCGGCGACATCTCGATCGACCCCTTGTACATCGTCGAGACCCAGGAAAAGACCTTGACCGCGGAGGGGATGGCCACCAGGAAGGTCAACAGCGAGAAGACGAAGACCGACACGTCGCTCATCCCGCTGGTGTACATATGGTGGGCCCACACCAGCGAACCGGCGATGGCGATGGCCATCGACGACCAGACGATGGCCTTGTAGCCGAAAATCGACTTGCGCGAGAACACCGGGATGATCTCGGAAATGACGCCCATCCCCGGCAGGATCATGATGTAGACCGCCGGGTGCGAGTACATCCAGAACAGGTGCTGGTAGAGCAGCGGATCGCCGCCGCGGTCCGGCTCGAACAGGCCGATGGACAGGAAACGCTCGAGCACCACCAGCACGAAGGTGATCGAGATCACCGGTGTCGCCAGGATCTGCACCCAGGCCGTGGCATACAGCGACCAGGTGAACAGCGGGATCTGCATCAGTCCCATGTCCGGGTGGCGCATGCGGTGGAAGGTGGTGACGAAGTTGAGCCCGGTCAGCATCGATGACATGCCGAGGATAAAAGCGGCGGTGACGGTCAGCGAGACGTTGCTCTCGGTGCCCACCGAGAACGGCACGTAGAAGGTCCATCCGGTATCGGGGAAACCGCCGCCCCAGAACAGCGAGACGATGGCGAACAGCCCGCCGAGCATGAACAGGTACCAGGAGAACAGGTTGAGCCTGGGGAAGAAGACGTCGTCGGTGCCCAGCTGGATCGGCAGGAAGAAATTGCCGAAGATCGCCGGTATCCCGGGGATGACGAACAGGAAGATCATGATCACCCCGTGCAGGGTGAACATCGAGTTATAGACCTCCGCCTTCATGATCGTCGGTCCCAGTCCCATCAGCTCGGTGCGCAGCAGCAGGCCGAGCACCATCGCCACCACGAACCAGAAGAGGATCGCCCACAGGTACATCAGGCCCAGGCGCTTGTGATCGTGGGTCAGCAGCCATGCCCGCAGGCCGCTAAGACCTGGCGGGGAAGGACTCTCGTAGAATGATGGTACAGCTGTCATGACATGTTCCTGTTGTTATTTTGGTGCATCGTTGCCGCCTGCTGCAATTGGGCCGCTCTTGCGGCTGCGGAGCAGGACCGCGGCGACCACACCTGCGAAGAGGGCCAGCACGACCAGTTTGACAACCTGGAAGATGCCATTGCCGGCATCCGGATCGCTGTTGAAACAGATATCGAGCAGGCGCTTGACTGACAGCGACGGGGTGTTGCGGGCGGCATCGGCAACGGCCATGTCGAGGTCGCCGGGGATGAAGTCGCCGTAGACATAGCGGATGATCCTGCCTTCCCGGCTCACCGCCACCAGCGCCGAAGGATGGATGAACAGGCCGTCGTCGTCCTTTTCAAAGCGGTATCCCAACGCCCCGGTGAGCATGGCGATGGCGTCCCGGTCGCCGGTCAGGAACCGCCATTCCCGCTCCGGGAAACTGTCTCCTGCCAGTTTGAGGTAATTGTTCCTGGCCCGCCGTGCATCCTCGGTCTTTTCCTCCTCGTTGAAGCTGAAGGCGACCGCCCGGAATTCCTCGCCGGCGATCGACTTCATCCGGCTCATCGATACGCCCAGGTTGGCCAGGTTCCTGCTGCAGGAGCCGGCGCAGTAATAGTAGACCGGCAGCAGCAGGGTCGGTTTGTCAATCAGCTCGTTCAGTCGTACCGGTCTCCCCTCTTCGTCCCGGAAGACCAAGTCGGGGGGAATGAAGGTGCCGGTCTTTTCCTCGACCCAGTCCCTTCCGGGCTGGGTCGCATCGACGACAGCCGGCAACGGATCAGCCTGTTCCCGCTTTTCGGCGGCTGATTTCGCCGCTTCATGGCCAGGAGCTGCCGCATCTTCAACAACCTGGCGTGCTGTGCCCGGTTCCGGCCCGGACTGCCCCAAGGCCGGCCCGACCTGCGAGGCGGCAAGGAGCAGCAGCAACCAGACACCGCTGAGGGGCATGCCAAGGCGGTTCACCACACACCCCTATTTCTCCGAGGCCGCACCGGTGGCGAGGTTGACCTTCATCG
>CAYYWK010000059.1:0-9623 GCA_964475345.1 uncultured Desulfobulbus sp. | reverse complement strand
GTTGATCGAGTCCTGCCGGCAGCTGGCGGGCCGGATCTGCCTGCGCGGCCCGGTGGCGGTGAGGCTGTGAAAGGATGCGGTGAACAACGGTCTGGAAATGGATCTCGCCAGGGCCTGCCGCTACGAGGCAGACCTTTTTGCGATGTGTTTCGCAAGCGGGCAGCAGCAGGAGGGGATGTCGGCGTTCCTAGAAAAACGTCAGCCGCAGTTCGCAAGCGACAAGGACTGAGCGATGAATCTCGATCTGAATGAAGAACAGAAACTGATCCAGGAAACGGCCCGGGACTTCGCGCAGAGCGAACTCGCGCCGGTGGCCGCCGAACTCGACCGCAGCGAGGACAACCCGGCCTTTTTCGCGAACCTCAGAAAGCTTGCCGAGCTTGGCTTCATGGGGCTCAACGTCAGTGACCAGTACGGAGGTGCCGAGGCCGGGACGATCGCCTTCAGTGTCGCCATCACCGAGATCGCCAAAGCCTGTGCCTCAACCGCGGTCACTGTCTCTGTCAACAACATGGTCAACGAGGTGATCCAGGCCCTGGGCACCGAAGAGCAGAAGAACAGATACATCCCGATGATCTGCAGCGGCGAGAGCCTTGCCGGGGCCTTTGGCCTGACCGAAACCGGGGCGGGTTCCGACCCCGCAGGGATGGCGACCACCGCCGTGCTCGACGGCGACCAGTGGGTGCTCAACGGCTCGAAAATCTTCATCACCAGCGCGCCCTATGCCGGGGTGTTCGTGGTCTGGGCAGTCACCGACCCGCAGGCGCCGAAGGGCAGGGGGATCAGCCTGTTCCTGGTGGAGGGCGGAAGCAGCGGCCTCGTCATCGGCAAGAAAGAGGAGAAGATGGGCCAGCACGCCTCGTCCACCAATGAGCTCCTCTTCACGGACTGCCGCATCCCCAAGGATGCCCTGATGGGAAGGATCAACGACGGGTTCCGGGTTGCCGTCGCCGAACTAGGCGGCGGCAGGATAGGGATTGGCTCGCTCGGTCTCGGGATCGGCTTGGCAGCGATGGATTTCGCAACCAGGTATTCCCTCGAACGCAGCCAGTTCGGCAGAAAGATCTGCGAATTTCAGGCCATCCAGTGGAAGATCGCCGATATCTACACCGAACTGGAGGCGGCCCGGCTGCTGCTGATGCACGCCGCTTTCCGCAAGGAGCAGGGGCGATCTTTTGCCAAGGAGGCCTCGATGGCCAAGGTCTATGCGACGGAGGCCGCCAACCACGCCTGCTACGAGGCGATGCAGATCCTCGGCGGCTACGGCTACACCAGGGACTATCCCATCGAGCGGCTGGCCCGCGACGCCCGGATCACCACGATCTACGAGGGGACCAGCGAGATCCAGCGGCTGATCATCTCGCGGGAGATACTGCGGGAGTTTTCCTGAAACAGCGGCGCAGGCTCGTAATCAGAAAAGCGTAGGCGAAAAACCCCCGTGCAGAGGTGAGAGACCATTGCTGGCGGTGAGCTTTTGCAGGAAATCAGGGAAAGACGAAGCATCCGCCGTTTTGCGGACAGGGCCGTTGAGCCTGAGGTTCTCGCGGAGATTCTCGAGGCGGCACGCTGGTCGCCGTCCTGGGGAAACAGCCAGTGCTGGGAGATTGTCGTCGTCGGCGACCAGGGCCACAAGGAACAACTCGCCGCCCTGTTGTCGACAAAGAACCCTGCATCGCTTGCGGTCTGCAACGCCCCCCTCGTCCTCGCCGTGGCCGGCCGGCAGAAAACGGCCGGGTATTACAAGAGCGAAGCCAAGACGGTCTACGACGACTGGTTGCTCTACGATCTCGGCATTCTTTCCCAGACCATTTGCCTGGCCGCACACGCCCTCGGCCTGGGTACGGTGATCGTCGGTTCCTTCGATCACCACAATGCTGCTGCATTGCTTGCCATCCCGGAAAATTGCTCTCTGGTCAGCCTCATCCCGCTCGGCTATCCAGCCCATTCCCCTTCACCGCCACCTCGCAAGGCCAGCGAGGCCTTTGTCCATTACGGTCGTTTCTGAATCTGTTTTGCTGAAAGCACTTGCCCACTTGCAGATTGCCCTGGGGGGAACGTGCGTTCAGCACGGCCAGCGCCGACAGGGACTTGGCCGGCAATGGCTGCGTTACCACCTCGCTGTTTAATTTTCCGTTAGAATTCCAATAGGAAAGAATCAAGAGTCGCATATTTTCCGGCCAATGCGACCGGAAAACGGACAGGTATCGACCGGACCGGGAAAATTTTTTCCGATGTTCGTGAAGGACGGTAATTGATTGTGGCATAGCTCAGGCAGAGCAGTATAATGACGTGTCCTTGCCTGGAGGCCGCGGCGATATCGTCAATCTTCAATCGTTGGTAAAGGTTATGGAAGATAAAGGGAAGAGGGAACTGATCGGCAACGAAGGGATGGTGCTCCTCGACATGGTCCGCCGCCTGAGCCGGAGGGGAGCCAACGAACACCTGATGAAACTGGTGTCGAAGACCCATCCCGCCGATACTGCCTGGGTTTTCCGCCACCTGACCGAAGAGGAGCGGACGAAGGTATTCAATATCATCGCCCATACCGAGCAGGTCGGGGAATTCCTGAGCGAACTCGACGATTCGCTGGTGGTCGACCTGGTCAGGGAAATGCCGCCGCAGCTGATGGCTGACATTCTCGCCAACATGCCCTCGGATGACGCCGTCGACCTTCTTGAAGCACTGCCGGAGGAGATCGCCAACGACATCCGCAAGCACATGGGAAAGCAGGACCGGGAGGAGATGGAGGAACTGCTCCAGTACGATCCGGAGACTGCGGGCGGCCTGATGTCGCCGGATTTCATGAGCCTGGACGGCGAACTGAGCGCCGGCGAGGCGATCACCATGATCCAGAAGCGCAGCGAAGAAAAAGAGATGGTCTTCTATCTCTACATCACCCATGGCGACGGCAAGCTGGCAGGTGTGGTTTCGCTCCGCGAACTGCTGATGCACCCTCCGCACCGGCAGCTGAAGAACATCATGAACCCCAACGTCATCTCGGTGAGTACCGACACCGCCCAGAGCGATGTCGCCCATGTCGTTTCCCAGTACAACATCCTTGCCGTGCCGGTGGTGGACACCGGCTACAAGCTGCTGGGGATCGTCACCGTGGACGATATCATTGATGTCATCCGTGAGGAGGCCACCGAGGAATTCCTGCAGATGGCCGGCGCCGGTAAGGACCGGGAAATCTTGCTCAAACCGATCCGGGAAAACGCCATCATCCGGGCGCCGTGGCTGCTGGCGACCTTTGTCGGCGGGGTCATGTCGATGGTAATTGTCGGACTTTTCTCCAACGAACTGAGCAAAATCATCGCCCTCGCCGCATTCATGCCGATCATCGCCGGCATGGGCGGCAACATCGCCACTCAGTCGTCAACCATCATCGTCCGTGGTATTGCCACCGGCCGTGTCAATATCAATGAGCTGTTCCGCATCGTCTTCAAGGAGATGCGCGTCGGCCTGATTCTCGGGACGCTCTATGGGTTGCTGCTCGGGGTGGTCGCCTATCTGGGATATGCCGAACCGAAGACGCTCGGCCTGGTAGTCGGACTGTCGATCTTCTTTTCGATGGTGATGGCGGCAACCATCGGTTCGATGGTGCCGCTGATACTGAAACGCTTCGATGTCGACGCCGCCATTGCGACCGGTCCGGTGGTCACCACCCTGATCGACATGCTCGGCGTTCTGGTCTACCTGTCGGTGGCGAAGCTGCTGCTTGGCCTCTAGCCGTTCAACACCGTCACCTGCTGTTCAGAGGCTTCCGTCTGCAGGCGTGTGGCGGGGGCCGGGAGAAATCTGATGAAATCGGTTCCTTCCTTTCTGATCCTGTTTGCCCTCGTGTTCGGGCTCTGGCTGATATTCGGCCCGCCGGTGCGATCCCCGCTGAACCCGGATGCCGCGCCTCGCAGCGTCACCGCCCGCGGCGATCTGGCGGCCGATGAGCAGAATACCATCGACATCTTCAGAAACACCTCCCCGTCGGTTGTCTACGTCACCAGCACGGCACTGCGCCGTGGGCTGTTTTCTCTCAATGCCGTAGAAATACCGCAGGGCACTGGCTCAGGTTTCGTCTGGGACGACGAAGGCCGCATCGTCACCAATTACCATGTCATCAGCGACGCCAACAGTGTCCAGATTACCATGGCAGACAGCTCAACCTGGAAGGCGGTAGTGGTGGGTGCCTCCCCGGACAAGGATATTGCCGTCCTCCAGATAGATGCCCCGAAGAATCTGCTGCGGCCAATCAGCGTCGGTGAATCGACCAACCTGCTGGTCGGTCAGAAGGTTTTTGCGATCGGTAATCCTTTCGGTCTCGACCAGACTATCACCTCTGGAATCATCTCCGCACTTGGCCGGCAGATCAAGTCAGTCAGCGGCCGGATGATCCACGGCATGATCCAGACCGATGCGGCGATCAATCCCGGCAACTCAGGAGGGCCGCTTCTCGACAGCGCCGGCCGTTTGATCGGTGTCAACACAGCCATATTCAGTCCTTCCGGGGCATACGCCGGAATCGGTTTTGCGGTTCCGGTAGCGGAAGTAAACCGGGTTGTTCCCGAACTGATCAAGTTCGGTCGTATCATCCGACCGGGAATCGGCGCGACCCTGGCGGATGAGAACCTGAACGCCAATCTCGGCGTCGAAGGCGTGCTTATCCTTGGCCTCGAAAAGAACGGTCCGGCGGAAAAGGCTGGGCTCAGGGCCACGAGCCAGTATATGGGCGAGATCATCCTGGGTGACATCATCATCGCCGTGGCCGGGAAAAAGGTCGATTCCTACGATGCGATACGTAACGAGCTGGAACGTTTCAAGGTCGGCGAAGAGGTGATGGTAACCGTGATGCGGGATGGGCAGCGGACGGACATTCCCATCCGGCTTGGCGCTGTGCAGTAATCAGGCGCCGGTCCGCTGTTTCTTGATTGAAGCGAGGTTCCGGGAACGGGCCAGTTCCCGCATCTCCTTGTTGCGGTCGGTCTCGTCGACTATCTCGCGGCCGACGATCTCCTCGATGACGTCTTCCAGTGAGATGACGCCGGTCATCGCCCCGTATTCGTCGACAACCACGAAAAGATGCTGACGGCGATCGAAGAATTCGATCAGGATGCGGTTGAGAGGGGCTGTTTCCGGCACGAAATGGACGGGATGAAGCATCTTGGCCAGGATCAGCCCGGTCTTCGATTCAGCCGCCGCCTGGAGGACATCCCGGCGCAGAACGATGCCGGTGACATTGTCCGGGTCACCGTTGTAGACGGGCAGACGGCTGTGGCTGCCGATCTGTGACATCTGCTGCATCGCCTCTTCGATGGTCAGCTGTTCGTCGAGTGAAAAGGTCACGGTCCGCGGCGTCATCACGTCCCGGACGATTTTTTCCTTCAGGCTGAGGATGTTGATGATGACCTTTTCCTGGTCCTTTTCAATCCCCCCTGATTCATGGGAGAGTGTGGCGATGGTCTGCAACTCTTCCGAACTGATATTGCCCTCGTTGGCGTTGGAGGGGAGCAGCCGGGTGATCGACCTGCAGAGCCAGACGATCGGTTTCAGGGTAATGACCATCCAACGGATCGGATGGGCGACAATCGGGGCGAGACGGTAGGCGAAGGTGACCCCGAGGGTCTTGGGGATGATTTCCGAGAAAATCAGGATGGTCAGGGTGAACATGCCGGAAAACCAGATGAGGTTCTGGTCGCCGAACAGCTTGGCAGCTCCAGCCCCGGCGACGGCAGCGCCGACGGTATTGGCGATGGTGTTCAGGGTGAGGATGGCGGTGATCGGCTCGTTGATATCGAATCGCAGGTCCTGGAGAGTCTTTGCAGCGGAATTTCCTGATTTTTTTAGTAATTCCAGCTGGCTGGCCGTCACGGAATAGAGCACTGCCTCGCACAGGGAACACAGTGCCGATAGGCAGATGGCGGAGAAAACTGCGGTAATAAACGTCTGTAACACGAAATATTTGCTCCAAAGGGAAAATGGAAAATGTTCTTCGATATGGTGCGTTTACTGCCCCTCTGGATGACAAGGCAGAGAGATAAACATCCTGAGGAATCATACTGTACACACCTTGAGGATAACCAGTAAAATATCAACATTCTGTTCGACGAGGTCTCATGGAATCGACAAAGGTAATTGTATCTACGAAGGATGTCGGCGCCTGCAGGGAGGATCTGCTGGTCTTCTGCATAGCACAGCCGGAAAAAGGACTGCCGCTTTGCGAGGAGAGGTTGCAACCCCTGTTATTCAGGGCGATAGAACTCGGAGATTTCAGCGGAAAGGCCAATGAGGTCCTGGTGCTCTACCCGAGCGCGGAGGCTTTTGCAGCCAAGAGGATAATGATTGTCGGCATGGGCAAGAGCGGGGATACTGCCGATAACGACGGCATGCGGGAGAATCTGCGAGGGATAGGGGGGACGGTGGCCCGGCAGTGCGAAAAGCTCAAGGCCGTAACCGTCGCCCTCGACCTGCCGGAAACGACGGGCCTCAATCCCGGAGAAGCGGCCCAGGCCCTTGCAGAAGGCATCCTCCTGGGAGATTACCGTTTCCGCAGGTACAAGACGGAAGAGAAAAACGATATGCCCTATCCCGGGTTGAAAAAAATCGTCTTTCTGGCAGGCAGTCAGGCCGCAAGGGTACGGGCCGGGGCCGAACTCGGGGCACGGGCGGCTAAAGCCGCCAATGTCGCCAGGGACATGGCCAATGAACCCGGCAATTCCTGGACCCCTGCACGCTTTGCCGAATACGCTGCCGAACTTGCCGATCAGCTGGCGATGCAGGTGACCGTTCTGGAAAGGGCAGACATGCAGCGGCTGGGCATGGGCGGCATTCTCGCGGTCAGCAAGGGATCGGCCGAACCGCCCAAGATGGTGATCCTCGAGTACTCTCCGGAAAAGGCGACAGAGACCATTCTGCTGGTCGGTAAGGGACTGACCTTTGATTCGGGCGGGGTCTCGCTGAAACCGGCTGCCGGGATGGAGGACATGAAGTACGACATGTGCGGAGGGGCCGCAGTCCTTACGGCGATGCGGGTTATCGGCGAGGAGCGGCCAGCCTGCCGCGTGGTGGCGATCGTCCCGGCGACTGAAAACATGGGCGGCAGCGCTGCGGTAAAGCCTGGGGACATCATCGTTCATTACGGCGGAATCACTTCCGAGATCGTCAACACCGACGCCGAGGGCAGGATGATTCTTGCCGACGCCCTGGCCTATGGCATCGAACAGTTTACGCCATGCTGTGTCATCGACCTGGCAACCTTGACCGGGGCGGTGATTGTCGCCCTTGGCCACCACCACACCGGGATTCTCGGCAACAACGACGAACTTGTCGATCGTCTGCTCAGGGCCGGGAAAAACAGCGGCGAACCGTTGTGGCGCCTGCCCCTTGGTCCCGAGTATGCGAAGCAGATCGAATCCCCGGTCGCCGACATCAAGAATACCGGAGGTAAATCAGCCGGAACGATAACAGCTGCCGCCTACCTGCAGAAATTCGTCAAGGAAACGCCATGGGCCCATCTGGACATTGCCGGAACCGCGTGGGAGTTCACCGAGAAACCTTATATCCCGAAAGGCCCGGCCGGTGTCGGTACGAGGACGCTGGTCAATCTGATCAGGAACTGGCAAAGAATGCCATCGGCAAAAACCGACCGAAAGTGATTGTCGGTCGTGTGATGAAAAACGAGAACATCAGCAGGGGCTGACAGTACGGATGGCCTGGTCGCCTATGCCGCCTTGTCGCGCAACCTGAACAGCAACTGCTTCAGCGCAGCAGTAGAAGGACTCTGGTAAATGGCTTTGCGGATTTCGCTGCTGCCGGGCAGATGTTTGAAATACCTGCCGAGGTGATTCCTGACGGCACCGATCATGCGGTCCGCTGCCAGGTAGCGTTCCATCAGGGCCAAATGGCGGATGGCACCTTCCAGTATCGCCGGGAGACCGGCCGGCCGCCCCGACTCCGAGAAGACCCAGGGGTTGCCGAGGGCTGCCCGGCCGATCATGACCCCGTCGCATCCCGTCTCCCGCATCATTGCCATCGCCTGCTGGAAGGAATGGATGTCGCCGTTGCCAAGCACCGGGATTGTCAGGGCCTTCTTGATCCTCGCAATCATCTCCCGATCGACTGTACCGGTGAACCCCTGAACCCAGGTCCGGCCGTGGACGATGACCGCCGCCGCCCCGGCCCCTTCGGCCATTCTGGCAAATTCCTCACCGTTCAGCAGTGCTGCGTTGATCCCGATGCGGATTTTAACCGTAACCGGCAGGGCGGTTCGTTCCACAACCTTCTTGATGATGAGCTCGGCACGCACCGGATCTGTCAGCAGGGCCGCTCCTGCTCCACGTTTCGTCACCTTCTTTACCGGGCATCCCATATTTATATCGATCATGTTTGGTTGATAGGACGAAAGTATCGAGGTGGCTTCGGCCATAAGATCTGGTTCGGCGCCGAAAAGCTGAAAGGAGACGGGGCGTTCCTCGGGCACGGACATCAGCATATCCAGGGTCTTATGCTGCCGGTAACACAGGCCATGGCAGCTGATCATTTCTGAGACACAGTAGCCGGCTCCCTGTTCCCGGCAGAGTAGTCTGAAGGGGAGATCGGTATATCCAGCAAGCGGGGCGAGAACCAGCGGGGATGAGAAGGTGCGATCGGCGATTTTCAACATGGAGGAAAAAAAAACGGGCCGATCTTCCTGGAGAAAATCGGCCCGAACAGAGATATGGCTGTCAGGTTCTCAGAGCCTGGGAATCTGGACGATCGTTCGCAGGTAGATTTTCTGGGAAAGGTCGTCGATGATCGTTTCCATTGCTGCCTTTTCGTTCTCGGCAACGGTTACGGTATTGGTCGAAGTCAGATACGATTCGGTCCACAACTCGTTCGGTGTTTCGATCAGCACCTTGCCGCTGGCAATGTCCTTGATGATGTAGCGAACGCGAAGCCGGATCTCGACTTCTGCTGCTCCCCGATTGGCATTGTAGCTCCGGCTCGGCAAGGAGATGGAGACAATCTCGCCGGCAAGGATCAGGTCGGCTTGGGACCTTTCCTTGGTGACATGGAGTGACCTTGACTTCTGGAACCAGCGCGCCAAGGACCGGAATATCTGGGAGTCGAGGCCGAGTTCGCTGGTTCGGTTTTTCCACTCGGTGATATAGATAGTCTTTTCCGGCCCTGAATAGACATACGGGTTATGGTAGCCGCAGGAGGCCAGAGTAGCCAGCAATACGACCGTACCAACCAGGAGGAGTAATCGCTGCTTTTTCAAATGAATTCTCCTTGTCGTGAATTGAGGGACTGGTCCGGCGCGTGTGTTGCAGCCACCGCAACGAGCCTGTTTCGCGGCAAAGTATAGTGTTATATAACGATATTCACAAGTTTCTTCTTGATGACAATAGTCTTTTTCACCTGCTGGCCGGCGATGAATCGGGCGACGTTTTCTTCGGCAAGGGCCTGGGCTATGAGGTCGCTGTCTTCACTGTCGGCTGCCACCTCGAGACGTCCGCGGACCTTGCCATTGACCTGGATAACAAGTGTCAGTCGTTCTTCTGCGGCGATTGCAGGGTCCCACTGCGGCCACGGCATTTTCTCGATGGTCGGCATCCCCAGCCGCTGCCACATTTCGTTGCAGAAATGGGGAA
>CAYYWK010000058.1:0-9657 GCA_964475345.1 uncultured Desulfobulbus sp. | reverse complement strand
GGTCGGTCACCTTCATCCCGCACACCGGGTCGATCTCGGCCGGCGGTGGTACGGCCGGCGCCTCTGCCGAAGCCGACATCGGCATCGATGCTCGATGATCCGCATGCGAATCCTTCAGCGGCTGCTGCGTTGCCGACTGGGAGTCACCTCCAGCCGGCTTTGCCTCAGGCCCGGCCATCAGGCGCGTCGCCGCCAGCTGCATCCGACTCTCAGAATCGATCAGGAATTTCCCACTGACCACCACCGACTCACCGTCCTGCAACCCCTCGACGACTTCGACCCGGTCGCCGAAACTCCAGCCGGTGCGGATCTCTCTCGGTTCGAAGACACCTTCCCCCTGTGCCACATAGACAATCTTCCGGACGCCGGTGTCCACCACCGCGGAGGCCGCTACGGTTTTTGTGGCAGGCATCTCGAACCGGAAATTGACGTCGACGAACATTTCGGGCCTGAACATGATTTCGGGGTTGTCCAACTCCAGACGAAGCTTCAGGGTCCGCGTTGCCGCGTCAAAGCGGGGGGGGACCTCGCTGACGGTGGCGGCGTAATACTGCCCGAGGCCGGGCATGGTCACCATCGCCCGCATTCCGGGCAGAATGTAAGGCGCTTCGCTTTCATAAATATCCGCTTCGACCCATACCTTGCGTAGGTCAGCGATGCGAAAGCATTCGGTGCCGCGGGCGATCCATTGCCGCGGCGAGACGTTGCGGGAAAGCACCAGGCCTTCCACCGGCGAGCGCATGTCGATTCGGGTCACGTAGACGCCGCTTTTCATCAGTTCGCTCAGCTGAGTCTCGCCAACACCGAGATCGAGCAGTTCGAGCCTGGATTTACTGGCGTAGAGAATATCGTCTTCACGCTTCGGATTGAGCAGATCAGGAACTGCCTTCTTCATCCCCCCCTGCCCCATCGAGGATGGCATATCCATTTGCGAGGCTGGAGCCATTGCATCATGGTCGTGAGAAGCACCCCCGGGCATGCTCATTTCAGGGGTCGCCATATCCATTTTCGCTTCCGGCGATGGCACCGAATGATTAGCCTGCCGGTTGCCGGCAGCAGTCTCGGCGGGGCTCGCTTTGCCTGCTTCATCTGCAGAAGGGCCGAAACCCATCTCCCCCGGTGGAATTCCCCACTGCTTCCCGCCGGAACGGCCGGTGGCCGGCTTCCTGCCGGAGCCGGCGTCCGAGGCCATATTCATCTTTTTTTCTGCAATTTTTGCGGCAGGGCTTTCGGCAGCGGCCGCCCCCCCATCCGAACCGTCCATCCAGGCCTGGCCAGGATACGTGAGATAGACCGGACGGCGCCCGGCATTGCCCATCTCAGTGAGGTAGCGCTGCTGCCAGGAAAAAAATTCATAATCGAAGACCTTGATCTGGGCCATCAATTGATCCTTGCGGACCAGACTGCCGGTGGTGGTGTCGTGGACCTCGCTCATCCAGCCGTCCGTGGCGGCGAAGATGGTATAAACCCGGTTCTCGTTCGGGGTGATTTTCCCCAGAGCCCGGATACTCTGGGCTCGTTGCGTCGTGCCCACCTGCTCGAGCCGCACACCAATGAGCTGCTGTTTCTGCTCGCCGAGCCGTACAGCCCCGGGGACCATGGCAGCGCCATCGGTTGTGCCGGCTGTTACGCCAGCCTCGCCATCACCCGCGTACACAGGCTCCATGGGCATGCCGCAGGGCGCGATGCCAGGCTCTTTCGAGATATGCGATGGATCCATCGGGTCGACGTAATGGAGAATCCGGCGCTCGGTTGTTTCCCCGGCCGGACGGCTGCCCGAGTACTGGTTGAACCAGGAGCCGAACAGAAAGGCGGTGAGCAGAATAAAGAATAAGACGCAGAGGGTGAGGAGTCTCTTCATGGACACAACCGGTTCAATGATTGGGGCATGTTAGCCGCCCGGATTGAGATGCAGGAGAATACTCTTGATGTATAGACCAAATTACCCTTCGGGACAAGCAGCCTGCTCCCAGGAAAGGAGAATACTGATGTGTCAGGGAGCCTGAAAAAAACCGCGGATGATGGGGTGAGAGACGCGGGATTCCTCAGACACTCCGGGACGGAGACGCCCTGAGGACACCTGAATGAACAATTGTGCAATGAATCCAACCGATGATCGATGATATGAAAAGACACTGCCGACTGCAACAAACAGCTGCAGCCGGCAGTATGTTGATCAACACGATGATCGGGTACAACTATGGAGTGCGAACATCTCATGCAGCTTACGTGCACTATCTGCTCACACTCCGGGTTGGCCGACGGTTAGAAACCGGCGACAATGGTTGAGGGTGCGGTTATGGGAGCGTTGGCCAGAGGGCTCCATGCTCCGAATTCATGTTTTTGAATACCTGTTCCGGCAAAGTTTGCAAACAGTACAGAACCTGAAGCATCCATGGTCGAGGGAAGAGAAGTGCTGAGTTTAGTCCAGACTACCCCAGTCCATTCATACAATCCAAACCCTGTAAAATTTGCATACAATTTATTGCCAGAAGCATCCATCATGTCCGTTGGCATTACATTGTTTATTTTTTTCCAAATACTTGCGCTATTATCCCATTGGTACAAACCATAACTTGGGAAATATGCAAATAAATAGTTATCGGTTGACTTCATAATGCTTGGTAGCACCGTATTGATTCTAGACCAAGCATTCCCAACCAGCTTATAAAGACCATAACCAGTAAAATTGGCATATAACACATTTCCAGATTTTTCAATGCTGGAAGGTGTTACATTGTTTAATCGCGTCCAGGTATTGTCTTTATGCTCATAAAATCCCAAACCTGTGAATGCGCAATATAATCCTTTTTCTGAAGCAACCATCGATGCCGGATGGTTATCGCTGATCTTTTTCCAAGTTGCACCATTCCACTCATACAGGCCATAGCCAGAAAAATCGGCATAGAGCTTTGAACCAGATGCGACCATCTTGTCGGGAATTGTTCCATTAATCTTCGTGAGGTTGTATCCGTTCCATTGCCATAAGCCATTGTTTGCAGTTGTACTTCCTGTAACACTGGCATAGGAATACGTACCGGATGCTGTCACTGCAGACGGATTAAGTGCCATTATCTGCTTCCACTGCCCTCGACTCCACTGGTTGAAACCGTTGGCGTCGTTGTCGGTATAGAGCAGGCTGTTGGCATTGAGGACAAGGGGCCGCATCATATCCTGCTCCTCATGGCTGAGGATATGGCAGTGCCACACGTATTCGTGGCCGAAGTTGAACAACTGGTTGGTGACGTTCGTGGTAGTTGCCATGCCGTTTTCATCGACGCCAAAACCAGAGAACCCGGCCGCAAGCCCCGAAGCGTTAAGCGGAAAGGCAGGGTTCAACGGCCGCACACTGTTGGGTACGGTAAACGGGACCTGGATCTTGGCAGGCCGCAGGGCAACAATGGTGTCTTCCAGCGGACTGATGCGAACCGTGTCTTTCCAGCCAAGTTCGTTGTCGTCCGGCAGGTAGATGAATCCATCCCAGCCTACACGGTTGAGCACCTGGACCTCGAAGAGGTGGAAGTGGACCGGATGCGTATCCACACCGTTATGGGTGATCTTCCAGATCTGCACCTGATCCTTCGCCACGATCTCCGTCGGTGGATCGACAAAGTTCTGGAGAATGAATGTCTGAGTACCGGCATTGGTGAAGGCATTCTCGAGACCGAGCTTGGCGCTCATCCGACCATAATCGTCGAATGTCTCGCCCATCTCGTCTTGAATCGCCTTCGGTTCCATCGGGTAATTGTTGACGACGACCCCGTCAGGCCGCATGAAACTCAGCGAGGTGTCGGTGATGCGGGAGACGCCCCAGGTCGGCCAGGTGGTCGGGAAGGTCTTTTCATAAACGCTGTTGTATGCACCAGCGCCAATTCCGGCACCCTGCCCGACAACGATCGGTTCCTGACTGGTGGCAAAGGCACCAGTCAGACCGGCGAATCGAGTTTGGATAGCTCCAAGATTAGTGGGAACAGCATCCCGATCATCCACGGGTACAGGCCCGTAAGATCCTCCCCCGCCAACAACGATCTTCATGATCGTCCTGGTGTTCGGACCACGTCCTGCGTGAGTTCTGTCCGCACCTCCCATGTCGCGGTTATCCGGGGAACCGGTATAGTAATCGTAGTGCGGGTCAAGGGCCGGCCAGGGAGCCGGGGCATCGTTATACAGAATCAAAGTTTTTCCGGCATACTTGGTGAAATCCACCAGGACGTCGGCGCGCTCGGCAGGACCGATCATCAGGGTTCCTCCCCCCTGATTCTGCTGCAATACCAATCCGGCCGTGAAGGTGGTGGGATCGACGTTCCAGTTGATCGGCTGGTTCGGCAGAACGACCGGCTTGGGCAGGAAACCGCCTTCGTTCATGACCTGGACCATTGCCGGACCACGATAGGCAGGATCAGGCACTCCGCCTTCCCGATGGTCGACCGGCCAGAGTTCAGGAAATCCAGCTGTCGCAACCGCGTCAACCATAGGCACCTCAGTATTTGCCTCACATATCGACTCACTAGGATCCGGGGTGGTGAAATCTGCTTCAAACCCATCACAATCATCCGGAATTCTGTCATTGTTTGCGTCAACAGTGAAACCCTCAGTATCTGCGATTGTATCGTCAGCCACATACAGTTGGAGATTCCAAAAACGGTCGTGGGCGGCATTGAGTATGCGGAAACGGTAGGTAGCAGCATCGACATTGAGAGTGGGATACGCAGCGCCGTTGACCACCGGGGTGTCCATGAAGGCCTCGGCTCCCCAGGATGGGTTCGGGGTGGCGGGGATCTGTGGCGGTTGATTGGCCACTTCCGGATCAGCGCTCGTCGGGTCGTAGTACGGGTTCTCGGTCGGTCCGTTGCCGACATCGGTCGGTGGCCAGAACCACGGGCCATAGTGCCAGCGCCCGAACGGGTTGACGCCGCTGAAGTCGGGGTTGTAGGGATTCTGGGCCGGAACATAGACATGCGGCCACCAGAGGTCTCCGGTTGTGGCAACAGCGCCGGTTGCCCACCCGGCACCGGTACCGTCTATAAGACCGGCGCCTGGCTGGCTGCCCCAGATCCATGTCGGATCGGTGCCGTCATTGGGTATGCCAGCGGTGGCTGGATCATCGATGATCTTTGTTGCGTCGACAAAGGTCTTGTCCTGGATTATCAACGGGATTGTGTGAGCCGCATTCGGAAGGATACCATCGGTGATCAGATCCTCCTCGACCGGGTCTGTTATGATATAACCTGCCGCCTCACCTGCGTAGACATTGAGACGGGTTATGCCCCAGGAGTGGTCGTGGTAGAACATCAACCGCGCACTCTGGCCATTCGTCCAGTAATAGGTCTGGGCGCCGGGGCCGGGATTGTTGGTGGCGCCCGCGGTAGCACAGGTTGTCTTGCCGGCGCAGCCGGGAATGGTTGCGCCTGCGGCAGTAAACCACATGTCCGGCACATAAGACACGCTGGAACCCTTGGCGTATTCAGGGTCATTAACGAGATCTGTAATCTCGTTTTTCGGGGTTATCCACTGGTGGGCGGTACCGTCGCTTATCCATGGCGTGCGTCCCCCATGGAGGTGGAGATCGGCGCGGTTCTGGGAAAAACACAGTTCGGGATTTTGAGCACAAACCTGAGATTCGGTGCGGGCATCGCCTGTCCGATTATGGTCAGGGCCGGGGCCCGACCCCATGACCGTCACATCGGTCGGCAGGAACAGTCTGCCACCCTCACCAATCGGAAGGCTGTTGACGAACTTGATCCGCACCGGTCGGTTCTTATCAGCGATAATCACCGGCCCGAGATAATGTGGCACCGAACTGTACTGGTCGCCACCTATCTGTCGGTATCCGCGCATCAAGGTTCCACCCGCAGTGGCAGCGGTCTTATCGGCGTTGTTCAAAGCGGGATGATCGCTGTGAACCTGCTCGCGATACTGCACGAGTTCGATTTCATAATAGTCCGACCCAGGGTATGTTGTCGTATCAGCAACAGCTATAGGTAGACATTGTCCGAGGTTATTCTCTCCCCCGCCGCACAGTCCCGGCAAACCATCGACAAACTTCCGCATCGGCGGGCTGTTGGCCCAGTTGGGGGTTGAGTTGAAATCCGGCACACCGGTGTCGCGGACCTGACTCAGCATCTGATTTCGGGTCAGCGCCGAAGCCGATGGCGGACCACTGGACATGGCAGCCATCGCCGCCAGCAGGCCCATTGAAATAAATCGTCTTTTGTTCATATCTCCTCCACGCTTGTACACGTATTCACATCAATTTTTTACAGGATGATGTCCTTCAAGAAACCAGCTTGAATTGAAGGCCATATCCGTATCATTTGTTCTGCTGTGCCTGCTTCTGCGCTTCCGCCTGAATCAGGGCATTTCTCTGTGCGGCGGCTCGCTTCTGGATAGCCCGCTGCATCTCAACACGTTCCCGGTAATTCATGTTGTTGTTGATAAGCCGCTGATCATTCTCTCCGTCAATCAGCGCAGGAGCGGCTTCCTGACCACCACCATTATCGCCGCTGCCGCCAGTCTGCGCCTGTTCGTTCGCCTGCTCCGCCCCGCCCGTGTCGTCTGCGAGGACATTCCCCCCAAACACCAGAACGGTTGCCAGCAGGAAAACACCGGCAATCGAATACACCTTTTTCATACCTCCTCCCTTTGCTTGTTCGTTGTTCCTCCTGGGATCTGTCTCCCCCCAAGATACTCAAACACCCTCCCAACATCTCCGCAGCGGCAGACCGACACCCACAAACCATTCTGAAGATTGGCCTCACCGCCTGAAGATTTCCATCATGCCATTCAAACGACCTTTTCAAGGTCGATCGTACTCAGAACCAGAGCCTTGCCATTGCAGTGAATTACGAAAATGTATTTACCAGCAGCACATCCTTCTTTCCAGCGGACATGCCACACGCACCGCAGGATGGAGCATCCGAAGTTATCAAATATCTAATATATCAAAAAAACGTCCATTTTCTGCCACTCTGCATGAACTGATTACCATGTCTCTTGATTGATAATCATTCTTGTCAGGATTCAATCGATAAATCATCCCAATTCCAAATTGTTAATCCGCCTGACAACGTTTTCAACTGCGCAGATCATATGATTTTTTTACATTTTCGTATTTTTCCATCTACTTACATGAATACTACATTGTGAGAAGAGATTCAAGTAAGAATTTAGTAAGGGCAGGAATCCTTATCAAATCTTTTCTTGCCAAAATGGGTAGGAGATCCTATCTGTAAGAAAAATGGGTGATCGGGCAGAAAATTTATAGAGAAGATAATACGTATCGCACCACGGTGTTTTTGATATTTTCATATGATTTGTTGCAGTTACGAGACATTTTGCGATGCTTGGAGAAAAATTTTAAATTCTTCACACTTAGTGCTGGAATCGACCACTCTGAGAAGTGGTAAATATGGTTTTTCAACATTTCCTAACAAAATTTTAACAGAGAGGCTTCTCGGTGATATCAACAACACGTTTCAGATTTTCACTCACTTCTTTAAGCTATATCCTGGCGCTGTGTCTGACTGCAGCGCCTTCTGGCATTCAGGCCGCAGAGGAGAAGAGCCCGCAACCTGGCACAACCAGCAAGCAGCAACTTCCAGCGAAACCTGCAATATCTCAAGAATTCAAGAACGAGGAAGAAAAGATCAACTACGCAATCGGTGTCCAGATGGCCGGAAATTTTCAGCGCCAGGGGCATAAGGTGAATGTCGACATGCTTGCCAGGGGAATGCGCGACGCACTCTCAGGAAAAGGCCTTGCACTGCCGGATGGCGAACTCCGCCGCCTGATCATGATTTATCAGAACGCGGTCAAAAGAGGCTACATGCAGCAGAAAAAGAATGCTGCTGAGAAGAAGCAGTAGGGCGTTCATGCCCTCTGTTGACAATCAATTCACAGGGGAGGGATGTATGAAAACAGGTATCGCAGTTGTCTTTTTGTCGATGTGCATGTTCTTTGCCGGAGGTGTTGCGGTTGCTCATGAAGATATCCAAGTCACGCAATCGTGCAAATACTGCGGCATGGATCGGGAAAAATTTGCCCATAGCCGGATGGTGGTCACCTATGACGATGGCTCGAACCTCGGGACATGCAGCCTTCACTGTCTCGCCATTGAGCTTTCACTGAACATCGACAAGACCCCGACTAAATTCGAAGTCGGTGATTACAACTCTAAGGAATTGATAGATGCCGAGAAGGCTTACTGGGTGATCGGCGGCGGCAAACCTGGCGTCATGACTAAGAATGCCAAGTGGGCGTTTGCGAACAAGGCCGATGCGGAAAAATTTATTGCGGAAAACGGC
Organism: uncultured Desulfobulbus sp.; assembly: GCA_964475345.1. Classification (GTDB taxonomy): domain Bacteria; phylum Desulfobacterota; class Desulfobulbia; order Desulfobulbales; family Desulfocapsaceae; genus Desulfoprunum. Next base: position 1,354 of record CAYYWK010000058.1, on the reverse strand, counting down.
GGCACATTGGCCGATTTCGAGAAGGCCATCGAAGCAGCATATGCTGACATGTACGCCGACAGCAAGATGATCCGTGAACGGCGGAAGATGAAGAAAATGAAAATGCAGAGCAACTGATCAAGTAGAGCACATACCTTGAAGATCACGAATCCCGTAGTTTCTCTCGTGAAAAATGAGGGCTGAGTAATTCTTCAGAGATATTTAAAAACCGTCACTCCCGCACAGGTGGGAGTGACGGTGGCAGAGCATTTACTTGACTGTTTTTTTCGCGAATGGACTGCTGAACAGGAGACAGTACAGAAATACGCCAAGGATGGGTAGCATTGTTGAAAACAGCGCCTATTCGGCAATCCCTGAACAATGAGGCAGCTGAACCCGGGCTTGGGCATACAGAGAACACATGCTATCTTCCCTCTCGAGTGCAAGCAACCCACGCCGGGATTCAGCAGGACATCATCACAGGATCAACTATATTTCGAGACGAGAAATGAAGAAAATCATCAGCACGCTCGCACTGGCAGGCATCATTTGTATCGCCACCTTCGCAATGGCAGCCGACCTTATCCAAAAGGATGGCAACGGCAGATTCCAGGCTGAACTGCAGAATGTGCCCTTGTCCGATGTCGCCAAATTCATGCAGAAAACCCATGGCGTCACGTTCAAGGGCGATGCGGGTCTTCTGCAGAATCCCGTGTCTGTCACCTTCAAGGATCTGGACATGGAGGCGATGCTCAAGAAAATCCTGGCGCGTACCAATCATGTATTTGCTTACGACAGCCAGGGGAAAGTCACTGAGGTCAGGCTGCTGGCAGGGGGGGGGCAGAATGGTGTCGCTGGTGCCATAAGCAAACCCGGAATTCAGCCGGAAACTCAGTCAACTGGAGGGAACCAGGCAAGTGCTTCGCTAGCAGCAGGAATTAATGGAACCATGCCAGCGCCAAGTCAAGAAATGGAAGATGTCACCCAAACCGTGGATGACATCACCTCGTTTAAGGTCGGTCCCAATAATAAAGACGAGGTGACGTCGTTCAAAGTTGACCCGAACCACAAAGATGAAATCACGACGTTTAAGGTTGAAGAAAACGCTCAACCACCAATAGGAGAGGTCAAGGAAGGGACGGCAGAGAAACCGGATGAGATAACGTCGTTTAAGGTTGAGACCGACAGCAACTAGCCATAATCAGTCGTTGTCAGCCTGCCCTTGCCGCAATAGTCCGCCCCGTGCGTTGTTCCAGAGGAGGCAGTTCACCTCGGAGCCCGGAACGGTAAAGATATCCAGCCCATGGTCGAAGGTCTGGACGAATATTTCCAACTGGCAGTCGCCATCGAGGTCGGCCACGGTCGGGGCTGCGGG
>CAYYWK010000057.1:0-9783 GCA_964475345.1 uncultured Desulfobulbus sp. | reverse complement strand
CGCTCGTCTCACTGGCATCTGGGGCTGGCGAGGCCTCCCGGTCCACCAGCTGCCAGGCGCTCCCCTCCCCATCAGCCACCTGCTGCAGTCGGGCCAGCTGCCCATTTTCGTCCAGCACCCCCTTCTCATCGAGGCTCTCCCGCGGGAACAGCAGATGGCCAAGGGCCGAGGTGAACGAATCGGCGACATCCTCCCCGTGTCCCCTGACATCGGCCCAGAAAACCCAGCAGCGCAATCGCGCCCGGGTCACCGCCACGTATAGCAGCCGCAGGTCTTCGGAGAGTTCCTCCTGTTCGGCCTGTCTTCTCCTGTCCTGGAATTCCGCCGACCCGAGATCGGCCATCAGGCGGTTGCCAGCGTCATGGAAGGTCACCACGTTCTTCTCCGCCGCTGTCCGATTGTTGCGGTACCAGAGGAAGGGACAGAACACCAGCGGGTATTCGAGGCCTTTGGCCCGGTGCATCGTCACCACCTGCACCGCTTCGTCGTCGCTTTCCAGGCGCAGCTCGAATTCCTCGCGCCGGTCATCCTGACGAGTGCGCATCGACTGCAGCCATTGCAACAACCGGGCCGGACCGAGATGTTCGCTCTCCGCCTGATCCTGGATGATCTCCAGCAGATGGAAGATGTTGGCGATCCTCCGCTCCCCCCGCGCCTCGCCGGCACGAGTGGTCAACACGCGCTCCTCGCAGATGAGCGCATTCATCATCGCCAGCAGGCCTGTCTCTTCCCAGTGCCGGGCATACTCCTGGAACCTCAACCGCCAGGCATCGCCTGCCGACTCGTCCTGCCAGATCGCCTCCAGCTGCTCGCCCGACAGCCCGAAAAAACGGCTGGTCATCGCCGCCTTCAGCCGCCTCTGGTCGCCGGGTTGCTGGATGGCATGGAGCAGACGGAGAAGATCCTGGCACTCCTCCGTATCAAAGACCGAGGTCCGACTGGCCTCCACCGCCGGGATGCCGGCGGCGGCCAGGGCCTGCTGGTACGTCCTGGCCTGGCTGTTGCTGCGGACCAGGATTGCGATGTCGCGGGCCGCCAGCTGCCGCGTGCCTTCCCGCTGCGAGACGATCCGGGCGTTTCCGGAGAGGAGTCGGCAGATTTCACCCACCACGTATTCCCTGATCCGCTCACCGGCCGCCCCCGAGGCCCAGCGGCCGCCCCTGCCGTCATCCGGCCCCGGCAACTGGCAATAGAGCATCGGCGCCACCGCCATCCCGTCAACTGCCAGGGCGCCGTCGGCGTCGCTTTTCGCAGCCCGGACCGGCGAGCAGGGCAGGGACGCCTTGGCAAAGAGGAAGGGGTTGTCACCTCCGAACAGGCGGTTCACCGCCGCCACCAGCCCCGGATGGGAGCGGAAATTGCGATCCAGGGTGAGGAGTCGGTCGGCGCGGCTGCGTGCGGCAAAATAGGCGTGGATGTCCGCTCCCCGGAAACGGTAGATCGCCTGTTTGGGATCGCCGATCAGGTACAGGAAATGGTCGCCGCCGCTGAACAGTTCGGAGAATATCCGCCACTGGTGGGCATCGGTGTCCTGGAACTCGTCGATCAGGGCGGCAGTGAAACGATCCTCTAGAATTTCGCGCAGCTGTGCCCCCTCTTCGCCGTCCACCGCCTCCTTCAGATTAAGAATCAGATCGTCGTAGGACATCGCCCCCCGGCGGCGCAGCCGGCCGGGCACTTCCCGGCGCAGGGCCTCGGCCAGGCCGCAGCGCACCGCCAGGCGCACCTCCGCCACTGCCGCAAGCCACTGCACGGCGAGATCGTCGGCCAAGGGCCATCCGACGAGATAGGCCATTTTCTTCGCCTCGCCCCGAAGTCTGTTGCCGTTCAGCGCCTGCCCCAGACCGCTCCGGTCCAGCCAGCCGATAGTGTCGGGCAGCCGTTGCCGCCGGCCGGTGAAAAAATCCTCCAGCTGCCGCCACCACTGCGCAAAGCCTTCAGCCAGCGGCTTTTTGCACATGCCCTCGGCAATGGCCCCGGCAAAGAGTCGCTGCAGGGTGTGGCTTTCCCTGCGCCACCACTGGCAGAGGCTGCGGTAGAGCTCGTCGAGGCGGGGGGACAGCAGGTCGAGTGCGGCGGGTGCAGGCTCGATCCCGGCGATATCGCCGCCTACCCGCGCAACTGTCTGCAGAAGCTGCACAGGCCCGGCAAACTGGGAGGCGATCACCGTGCCGAGCAGCGTCTCTTCGCCATACAGCAGCCGGCGCCAGTAATCGTTGGCCACCTGCGCCCGCACCGCCTGCGGGTCGGGGACCAGCTCAAGGGCAAACAGCTGCCTGCTCTCCAGGGCCTGTTCCTGCAGCATCCGCTGGCAGAAGCCGTGAATCGTCAGGATCGCCGCCCGGTCAATCTCGCCGATGGCCTGCTGCAGGCGCGGCAGGCAGCTCTGCCGGTCGGCGAGGGCCTCGGCCCAACCTACAAGATCTTCGTCTGCAGCCCCGCCCCTGTCGAGAAGAACATCCCTGGCCTCGACCAGCCGTTTTCTGATCCTCTCCCGCAGTTCAGCCGTGGCTGCCCTGGTGAAGGTCACCACCAGGATCTGTTCGATGGGGATAGCCTCCTCGACCACCAACCGCAACACCAGCATCGCGATGGCATAGGTCTTGCCGGTGCCGGCGCTGGCCTCCACCAGGTTCACCCCGCGCCGGAGTTCGACCCGGCCGGCATGAAAGATCTCCATTGCCTCCTTCATCGCAGCGCCCTCCACAGCGGCAGGAGAAAGGTCGCGGCGGTCTCCGCGAACTCCGCATCGAGGACCTCTGCGCTCGTTTTACCCCGCAACAGCAGGTTCAGCTCCGGATGGAACCCCTGTTCGAGGATATCGTCGAGCCTTGCGCGGGCCTTGCCCAAAGCGACCGCAGCACCCTTCTCCAGGTATTGCACGTAGATATGGGCCGGATCAACCAGCAGCGGGCTCGGCCGGCGGCATCCGGCTGCAAAGAGTCGGGCGAAACCGGCAAGATCAGGCTGGCTGCCGGACGCCATATCGGTGTGCAGTTCCACATCTCTGAATATCCCCACCACCCCGATATCGCGGCCCAGGACCTCCCGGGCCAGCAAACCGTGCAGCCACAATGAGAAGAGATCGCTGCCGCGGCAGCTGTCGTTGCGATAAAGGAGGGTGCCGTTCTCCCAGAGGTTGCCGAGCATTCCCCGCAGCCGCAGGCCGCCGATATCGAGATCCACCGGCATGTCGGGGAAGCGGCTGCCCATGTCGGCGGCTTCGATTCTCCTGACCAGTTCGCCGATCTCTTCGTTCTTCTGCTCGTGAAGCAGCTTGCCCGCCGTGCCCAGCGGCCAGAGGCCGGCATCCTGGAGAGAGGCCAGCGGTGCCGGGGAGGAACCGGCGAGCAGCGCTTCGAGCATGTGGCGGTCAACATCCCAGGCATCTGTCCGCGCCAGCGCGAAGGGTTCGTCGTCCTCTACCAGGTCGTCGGCGAGCCGGAGGTCAAGAGAAAGCACCGTTCGCACGAACCAACGCTGCGGGTTGCGGAAGAATTCCAGAAAGTCGGCCAGCGGCACCGTGTCAGGTACTGGTGCGGCCTCGCCGTGCCACCACGGCTGACGGCGGCCGGCACGGGCGAACTGCCTTGCAGCGGCGCAGGCCTCGGCGTCGTAGCTGAACAGGCGCGGTTCGCTGCCGTTGAAATAGCGTCTGCTGAAGGGATGCAGCGGCTGCTCGGCAACCAGGGCCGCCGGGGCGAAACCGTACCAGGCCTGGAGGATTTCGAGCAGTTCGGCGACCACCACCGAGGGCGGCAGCGGCTCGTTGGTCTTCACCGAGCGGCCGATATAGCTGAGGTAGACGGTGTCTCGGGCGGCCAGCAGCGCCTCAAGGAACTGGTAGCGGTCGTCGTCGCGCCGGCTGCGGTCCCCGATCCGCGGTGTGGCCGACAACAGGTCGAAGGTCGCATGCCGGTCGATTCCTGGGAATTCGCCGTCATTGAGACCGAGCAGGCAGACGACCCGGAACGGGATCGAGCGCATCGGCAGCATCGAACAAAAGGTCAGCTGGCCGCGCAGAAACCCCGACGCCGACGGGGCCTCGGCCGCGGCCTGGTCCAGCCAGGCACGGATCACCTCAAGCCCCACCTCGCCGTCATGGCCGCTGCCGGCGTCCAGTTCGGCAAGCAGCAGCCGCAATTCGAGGAAATCCCCGCCCCCATCTTCCGCGAGCAGGCGGGAGGCGTAGAACTGCAGCAGTCCGGACCAGCGCTGCAGACTATGCGGCCGGGCCATTTCCCGCTCGGCATCGCCAATCACCTCGAGGAATTCGCAAAGGCCGCCCAGGGCCCGGGCCGGGCTTCCCTCGATATCCGCAAAGGGCAGGATCCCGTCGCAAAGCTCCTCGCTGCCTGTGGCGTAGCCCATCAGCAGTCTCTCCAGCCCAGCCTGCCAGCTCCCCTGCCCGAAGACTGGCAGTTCCAGGCGCCGACGCTGCTCGGCTGACAGACCCCAGCGGATGCCGGCGGATGCCGTCCATTGCCTGACCCTATCGATATCGGCCGCTGCCAGCTCGAAGCGGCTGGCGATGGTCTCCTGCGCCAGGAGATCGAGGACCGCCGTCCAGCCGAAACGGCCGTCGAGCAGATCGAGGAAGGAGAGGAAGGCGGCCACCGCCTGGTTCCTGCGGCGCAGGCTGCGATCGGCGATGGTGTGCTGGATATCGGCGAACTGTGCCGGGATGAGCGCGGCATACTCCTGGATGTCCGGGGCCATCACCACGATATCGCGGAGTTCGAGCGCAGGGTCGCGGTACAGCCAGTCGAGGACGTGATCCCGCAGCACCGCCAACTCCCGCATCCGTGAATGGCAGGAAACGACGAGCAGCGAATCGTCGGCTGCAGCGGCTGGTCTCTCTGCCGGCTCAGCCCGGTTGTGCAGCAGGTCCGACTGGAGGCGGCGGAGCACGCTGGCCTTGCCCGCGGCAAGCGGATCAGCGAAGCTCTCAAAGCGCATTTCGAAATCGACCTGATCCAGCAGCATCGCCTGGAAATCACGGCCCTGCCGACCAAGAGCGACCAGCAGCGGGTGCCCTTCCGCTTCGGCCGCAGCAACAGTGCCTTCGCCCGCCGCGCTGACCACACGCTTCGCCCACTGGCGACGGCCAGGCAGATCACCCCAGTGTTCGGCACAGGGAGAGAGAAGGTAGAGGTGGACATCTGTACGAGAGGCCAGAGCCCGCAGGGCGGCGAGAAAGAGCGGCGGCATGGTGTGCAGCCCGAAGACCGACAACCGGCCGGGCAGCTGCATACCTGCGGGACCGTCCTGCAGTCGGTCTATCAACCGCTGCAGCATGGCACCGCGGTGGCTGCTTTCACCGGCCACCGCCACCAGTCGCCGCCACAACGCCATCTGCCAGGACTCGGCCGGATGCCGGGAAATAGCGCGGCCCTTTCCCCAGGCGGCGAGCAATTCTGGGCGCATGATCTGATACTGGTCGAAGACAGCGGCCAGCTGCCAGGCCAGCTGAAACCTCTTGAGTCCGGCGTTCTCGCCTTCCAGGTACGAGGCCAGCGGCGCCAGTGGAAGATCGGAGTTGTCGCGCAGCAGCAGCTCGATCCGCCAGACCAGCGTCCGCCGGGAAAAAGCCTGGGTTTCCGCAGTCATTCCCAGCCGCGCGGCAATGTCGGCGAACAGGTCGAGAGGGTGCAGATAGCGGAAGTTGCACCAGGCCCCGAAGGCGTCGGCGGTCCGCTGGGAGATGATCCGCTCCATGCCCTGGCCCTGGATGAGGAACAGTTCCGGCGCAAAGAGGTCTTCCCGCCCCTGCACCCGGACGAGTTCGCTGAAATGCTGCAACAGGTTTTCGGTGCGGTTGGAGGTGTGAAGGTAGAACATCGGCGGTGATCCTCGATCCGGCCCTGTTGCCCGCCGCCACGGGTCGTACTGTACCCGGCCCCTTCAGTTTCCCCGTTTACAGCAGCCGGCGGGACAGGTATTATCTATTTTCCGGGCGTGGTTGTGACACCGGCGTATTCGTAAATACCAAAAATCAGGCCGGCCAGGATGCCGATGGCGAAAAACAGGCGCAGCCGCCGGTCCCAGGGCACCTTCGCCCCGCCCGACATATACTGCAGCAGGGCGACAATGACATAGGTGCCGCCGGCGACATAGGGAGCCGTCTGCAGGATCTGCCAGAAGGTCGCCTTGAACGTTGCCGCGGCATCCGCTCCAAGACGGGCATTGAACAGCAGGTAGACTGCAGCCGACAGATACAGCGTGATTTTCTCTCTGACACTTTCCATATGAACCTTCAGGACACCCTCTATTTTCCGGGAACCGCCATCGTCTCCGGCAGCCAGTACCAGTTATTCCTGCTCTTCCCCGCAGTCCACCTCCTGCAGCCGGTGGAACCGGAGGAAGGAGCCGGCGACCCTGCCGAGTCCGCAGATCTTTTCATTAATCACGGGTTCTGTCAAGCACATACTCCCTGCCCGCTCGGCCCCGACCGCCGGCGTTTTCTCCGCCTGGTGAACGACATCGGCAGCCGCAGGGACGATTACGCCGCCCAGCTCAGCGCACTGACCGTGGCATCCCTGTCGGCCCCCCGCCAGCAGGGGGAGGAATCGCCCCAGGCCATCGTCTCGTCGCTGCTCGGATCGCCGGGGCAGCGGCAGGACACCTCCGACGACGCCGGCCAGGCCCTCTGGCAGGCCCGCCTGGTGCTGAAAATCGCCGAACTGCTGGACCGCGAGGAAGAGGACATCGCCCGGGAACTGACGCTGCTCGCAGAAAGCGAGCACGACCTGTTCGTTCGTCTGCACGGCGAAGGGCCCGATGCTGACCTGACGCCCGATGAGGATGACAACCCCCTGGCGGAGTTGCTCGGGATCAGGGCCAGGGTCCGCCCGCAGTCGGCAACAACTATCGGCAACCGCCTGCGCGCCTGGGAGAGGCTGCTGGCATCAGGCCCCCTCCCTGACTGGCGAGTCTGGACCACCCATTCGCCGGACGCCGCCGACATCGTCATTGAACGCAGCGAACGGCTGGGTGATCAGGCTAACCAGACCGGCACACTGCCGCTGCCAGCCACGGTGGGCGCCACCGCCGAAGAGGCCCTGGCCGCCATCGTCTCCTTCAGGAAGGATCATGCCGCCCTGGCCGCCGAGGTCGTCAAGGCCCTGCCGGACGGTCTCACGGCGGAGCTGTGCACCCGCTGGCAGTCCGCCATCGATGGCCATTTCCCAGCCGGGCGCTTTGGACGTACGACGGCCGCGGTCTACCATCTGCCGGGGAAAGGGGCTCCGGCCCTGCTCGGTCTGACAGGCGAGGCGGGAAGCGGCTCGGTGCTGCTCGCCATCACCGAGCCGGCCTGAACCGGGAATCCACCCCCGCACCGGCCACTCCCCGGAATACCAGAGATGAACCAGGACGAATTCGAGCGGTTTTCCCGCAGCCTGCCAGAAACCCCCGGCATATACGGCCGCGAGGACTTCTTCAACTCGGCGATCCTGGTCCCGGTGGTGTTCATCGCCGGTGACGGACACCTGCTGTTTCAGAAGCGGGCCAAGGCCATCCGCCAGGGCAGCGAGATCTGCTTTCCCGGCGGCCACTTCGACCCGCACCTCGACAACGACTATGCCGATACCGCCCTGCGCGAGACCGAGGAGGAACTGGGAATCTCCCGCGAGCGGATCAGGCTGACCGGCCGCCTCGACACGGTGGTCACCCCCCGGGCGATCATCGTCGAGACCTTCATCGGCATTCTCAACATCGCCGACACCTCCGAGCTGCGGCCCGACCCCCGCGAAGTCGAGGAGGTGTTCACCATCCCGATCTCCTGGTTCGCCGCTACCGAGCCGGAGATCTACCACAACCGCATCGAGATCCAGCCATCCTACATCGACGCCGATGGCCGCGAACATATCCTGCTGCCGGTGGATCAACTCGGCCTGCCGGCGCGCTACAAGGAACGGCGCAGCGAGTGGCAGCACAAGGTGGCGGTGTTCCGCCACCAGCGCTGCGTCATCTGGGGCCTGACGGCGGCGATCATCCTCGGCCTGATTCGCCGGATAGGCTGACCCCGGCCATGTGCCTGATCCTTTTCGCCTGGCGCTGCCATCCGCGCTACCCGTTGATTCTCGCCGCCAACCGCGACGAGTACTTCGCCCGCCCCACGGCAGCCATGGCCACCTGGCCGGACTGGCCTGGGATCGTCGCCGGGCGCGATCTCCAGGCCGGCGGCACCTGGTTCGGCCTGGCCCGCGACGGTCGTTTCGCCGCGGTCACCAACTATCGCGATCCGCATTCCTTCTCGGCCGGCGCCCTTTCCCGGGGCCGGCTGGTCGTCGACTACCTGCTGAGCGGGGTCGACCCGTGGCGATTCTGTTCCCTGCATCAGCAGGAGTGGCCGCGCTACAACGGCTTCAACCTCCTGCTCGGCACTGCCGACGGCCTGGTTTACGCCTCCAACCGGCTGGCGCGACCGGAGCAGGTGGAACCGGGCGTCCACGGTCTGAGCAACGGCCTGCTCGACAGCCCCTGGCCGAAGGTTGCCCGCGGCCGGGAACTCCTCCGGCAGCTGTTGGAGGGTTCACCTGAAATCGACTGCGAACGGCTCTTCTCCCTGCTCGAGGACAGGTGGCAGCCACCGGCCGTCGATCTCCCGGATACCGGGGTCGGCCCGGAATGGGAAAGGCTGCTGGCGACGATCTGCATCAGCGGCGACACCTACGGCACCCGTTCTGCGATGGTGCTGACGGTGGAAGACAGCGGCAGGATGACCTGCATCGAGCGCAGTTTCAGCCATATTCGGGGAACTGCCGTAGAGGACGGACGAATCGGTTACAGCTGCAGTCCGCCGCACGAAGAGCTGAAAATCCTTGGCGCCTGAACAATCTGCCGCTGGCAGCTGTGCAATTTTGATGATAGAATTTTTTCCCGGAGACCGCAGCCGCCACCGCGCATTGACCAGCAGCAGAATGAAGCGCATCCGTATGCCCTGAAAGGAGACGTACATGGTCGAAATCATGCACAGCAATATCCGCAAGCTCTCCGACCTGCGCAAGCACGCCCTCGCCGGCGGCGGCGCGCAGCGTGTTGACAGCCAGCATCAGCGGGGGAAACTGACCGCCCGGGAACGCCTCGACCTGCTGCTCGACGAAGGCTCTTTCGAAGAAATCGACATCCTCAAGACAGGCCGAGGTGGCAGCGCCGACAAGGACGAGAGCTACCCGGGGGACGGCGTCGTCACCGGCCATGGCACGATCAGCGGGCGGGAGGTCTTCGTCTTCAGCCAGGACTTCACCGTCTTCGGCGGCTCGCTCGGCGAAGGTCACTCCCAGAAGATCTGCAAGGTCATGGACCTTGCCCAGCAGGTGGGTTCGCCGATCATCGGGCTCAACGATTCCGGCGGCGCCCGCATCCAGGAAGGCGTCGACGCCCTGGCCGCCTATGGCGAGATCTTCCACCGCAACGTCTGGGCCAGCGGCGTCATCCCGCAGATTTCCTGCATCATGGGCCCCTGCGCCGGGGGCGCGGTCTACAGTCCGTCGATGACCGATTTCGTTTTCATGGTCGAGCGGACTTCGCACATGTTCGTCACCGGCCCCAACGTGGTCAAGACCGTCATCCACAAGGACATCACCTCCGAGGAACTGGGTGGGGCGGAAGTGCACGCCCGCAGGAGCGGTGTCGCCCAGTTCGTCTACCCCAACGATATCCTCTGCCTGCGGGCAGTCAGGCAGCTGATCAATTACCTGCCGTCGAACAACCGGCAGCAGGCGCCGATCCTCAACCTCAACGACCCGCCGGACCGCATCGACCCGACCCTCGACTACC